>JAESRM010000231.1 GCA_016764635.1 Planctomycetota bacterium | reverse complement strand
CGCCATCTTTTCGTCAGGACCTGACGATCGACGCATCCGATCCAGACTTTTACTTGCTACCGGTTCCCGCCGGATATCGGGCGCGGGTTTCACTTTCTTTGTGGTCCTATTCGCAATCGACCGAGCTCTTGGACGGTGCAGGCCTGATCGTTACACCGAGGTCGAGCAGTGGCAGCGAGATTCTGTGGAAGTTCAGCAATGCCACAGGATCTCAAGTGGACTATCAGCTCGGCATCGGAAGCGCTTCAAGCCAATGCAGCCCTTACGGAATCGAATTCAGTGTGGAGCTCGATGATTGCGGATTGCTGACGGATGATGCGTTTGAAGACAACGATACATGCGCTTCACCTACGACCCTCACCCCTGGTGTGTACAAAGGGTTGCTCGGTTTCTTAGGAGATCCCGACGTGTATGAGGTTGTTGTTCCACCTGGCGTAATCCTAACGGTGTTCGGAGATATGCCAGGATTGGCAGACTCGATCACCAACTACTTTGGCGCAGGATTCTTAGCCTGCTCTTCACCTTTGATCGAAGCCCGGTTCCAGTTTGGGTACCTGAATTACGCGAACACCACGARCGCGCCCCAGTCGGTTCTGTTCGTGGTTCAACCTCCTGGYCACTTGGGYCCGGAGTGCTACGGCTATGACCTGAGCGTGCATTTRGACCCGGACTATTGCGGTCTTGCGGCGCCCGATCCTTTTGACCAACGCCGACAGACTTGGGTTGAAGATGGGGTTTACGCCGGTCTCATCGTTGATACCCGGAGGGCTGATTCCTATGACGTTTGCGTCCCAGCGAATGGGACGATTTCGATCGACGTTTTGTTCAATGTCGACGATGGGGATATTACAATCGATCTATTGGGGACGGGTTTAGGCGCCATAGATAYCACGACGGACAACGAACATGTGACGTGGACGAACCCAACCAACTCGGACGTGCATGCTCGCCTGTATGTCCGGATCCCAGGGTATCCTTACCTTGAGTGCAACACCTACGACCTGGTCGTTCAAGGCACATGCGATTGCCATGAGCAGGTTGGATCCCACTTCTGCCCGCAGGTGGCAAATGCCTCGTGGGGCTTCGGTTGTCTCCCCTGGGCTGAGTTGCGATGTGGTGCGCWGGGAAGTGGGCTTCAACTTCAATTTCAGGGAGGCCCTCCCAATCAGTTTGGCATGGTTCTCATGTCGTCTCAAATGGACGACCATGGCATCAGCCTGGGCCTGGACGAACTCTGCCTTTTAGGCCCCATCGTCCGATTCAATCGCCCTGGCGTGGGCAACTCGATCGGCGTCTTTGATTCCATGCGTACATTCAGAAGTTTGACGGGCAACGGGGACCCCAATGGAATGGGTTTTGAGATCCCCATTGGCTCCGCAAGTGCCGGCAATCTGATTACTGCGGGCGATACCAAGCACTTCCAACTTTGGTACCGACTGCCGGGCGGCAACTCTGGTGTTTCGTCTGGCCTGAGTGTGACATTCTAGGGGTGCGCCTAGCTTCGACGGGCGCGCCGCTATTCGATTCCTACAGCCGCACGAATTCGGCGGCGTGTTTCTTGGCGAAGTCTTGGAACTCTTCGGGGTGGATGCAGGCGGCTAGGATTTCGATGGAGTCGAGCAGTCTGGGGCCGGGGCGGTTGAAGAAGGCGTTGCCGTCGGCGACGAAGATGTTGCCGTTGTGCACGGCGGGCCAGTCCATGCCGGCGCAGATGGATTCGAGTAGTTTGCGTTCGCTGAAGGTGCGCTCGAGATCGAAGCCACAGGGCTTGAAGAGCACCACGTCGGGTGCGGGGTCGAGCTTTTCGAGGTCGGCGCGGCTTAGGGTGGGGGCGTGGTCGCTGGACTTGGTGACCAGGGCGAAACCGCCGGCGRCGTGYACGAKTTCGGGCATCCATGTGCCGCCGATCATGACCGGGTCGAGCCACTCGATGGTGAGCACGTTGGGGCGYGTGCCGAGSGCCGCGCTGCGCTTGGCGATGGCGGCGCGTTGGGCTTCGATGTTGGCCACTTCGGCYGYGCCGCGTTGGGGRACRCCGARGGCGGTGGCGACGGTCTGAATGTCGCGCATGACATCATCCCAGCAGGTCGGATGCAGGTTGACGATCTTGGCGTTGGGSAGGACTTCGTTGCAGGCTTTTTGGACGTCCTCGAAGGACACCGCGCACACGTCGCACAGGTCTTGGGTCACGATGAAGTCGGGTTGGGCGGCTTCAAGGCCYKGGTTGTCGATGTCGTAGACCGCCATGGCGTGGGTCATCARRTCGCGCACATCCAGGTCGATTTGCAGGGAGCTGGGTGAGAGCGCCACCTTGCTGGAGGTCAAYACYTTGTGTTGCTTGACCTCGGCCGGGTAGTCACATTCGTGRGAGATCCCGACCAGGTTCGGTTGGCCACCGACCAGGCAGATGATCTCGGTGGCGGAAGGCAAAAGGCTGACGACGCGCAGGTCGCTCGAGGGGGAACTCTTCATGGGCAGGGAGCTTAGCAAGGTTTCGAGCCGGATTGAATGCCGCATGCGGTGGGCCTCGATTCCCCATTGCCGGAATAGGAGCGGCCCGGGGCGCGTCGGCGCGGAAAGGGGTGCGGGCCCCTCGCAGACCTGCCGATCCAGCCATGGGGCCCTACACCCTGCCGGAATAGTCCAGGCCGTCGATTAGGGGCTTCCACCTATCTATATGGGCAAAGACTTCAATCGCTTCCGCGCGCACCCTTGGCATGGCCTCCCCATCGGAGACCGAGCTCCCGAAGTGGTCGAGTCGTACATCGAGATCACCCCGTTTGACGTGGTGAAGTATGAGATTGATAAGCGCACGGGGTATTTGCGAGTGGATCGTCCCCAGGGAAGTTCGGCTTTGCCGCCGACCTTGTATGGATTTATCCCGGGGACATATTGTGGCGACCGGGTGGCTGGCCTCACTCCGGAAGCGGCTATTGGAGACCACGACCCATTGGATATCTGCGTTCTCAGTCAGCAGCGTATTGAGCGTGCAGATATTGTGTTGTCGGCGCGGGTCTTGGGCGGCATTCAATTACTCGACGGGGGAGAGGCGGACGACAAGATCATCGCTGTGCTCGACAATGATCAGGTGTTTGCCTATGCCAAGGACTTGGCGCATGTACCTGAAACGGTGATCAACCGTATGGTGCACTACTTCGCTACTTACAAGTTGGATGTGAATGATCCCTCGGCGAACAAGATCAAGGTGATTGGGACCTATGGAGCGGAGCACGCGAAGAAGGTGATTCGCGCTTCGATCGATGATTATCAGGAGGAGTTCCAGAGGGAGGATCGTCGGGCGCCTACGGTTCGTGTTGTTCGGGAGGGATTGGAGTGACTAGGGGGTCGTGTGTCGTGGGTCGTGGGTCGTGGGTCGTGGCTTTTGGCGGACGGTTTGGAGAGGGAGTGCGGATGTGCGGAGCGGTTTGGCTTATTGCATGAAGAGACGCTCACACCGGACATTGTCGGGTGTGAGCGTCTTTGTGCTTGGAGGGGTGATGCTGGGCATCACACCCCTCCTTATCGCTGGCGAACTACTCGAAGGTGATCGCGATGCCGTCGGTGAAGTTCGACGTGTGGAATCCGATGGAGGGGATGCCGTCGCGGTACCAGGCTTGGAAGTGCCAGGTTTCGCCGATGAGCACGGGGACCGTGCCGGTGGCGAGGGGCAAGCTGTTCAGGTCGAGCAGGAGCTCGATGGAAGCGGTTGCACCCGTGTTGCGAATCTGGCTGACATGATTGAAGCGACCGATGACTCCTCCGAGGCAAAGGTTGCCTGAGCTGCCGCCGGGGGAGGCGACGAAACCAGGTTGGCCGCCGACCAGGAAGATCGCGAACTGGTTGGTCACCATGTCGGTGGCGTGCAAGGTCAGTGCGTTGTCGGTGATGACCACCGAGCCAGATGCGGAGATCTTGGCGTGGCCGCCTTGGGTGTTGAGGGCCGAGGAGCAGAAGTTGTTGCCCGGACGCGTGGTGAACTCGGAGGAGCCCATGTCGACGATGGAGCCTGTTCCGGCGCCGGTATCAGCCACGCTGGGCTCGTCTTCGAAGCGGCGCTTGTGGCGCAGGTCCAAGGAAACGCCTGCGGGTACGGCGGCGTTATTTCCAGCGTCGATACCAGGAGAGGTGATCGTCAGGTTGTAGTCGCCAGCCATCATGTCAACGAACTGGGGAGCGACGGCCAAGTTGCCGGTTCCAGCCAGTCCACCTTCCACCATGCAGTAGCTCACGCCTGTGCCGCTGACTTGATTGGAGGGACCTTGCGCGCCGCCGGCGCCCGTGTTGTCCCAGAATATACTGTTCGTGACGGTCACGTTGGATCCTTGGTCACGCAAGCCGCCGCCGGGGGCGGAGGGGGCGTGGTTGCCGAACACGGTGCAGTTGACGACCGTGGCGCTTCCGCCCTGACCAAACCAAAGGGCGCCGCCGCCCGAGCCGCCTGTTGCGGTGTTGTTGACGAACAAGCAGTTGCTGACCAATGCGTTGCTCGTAGCGTAGATCTCCAGGGCGCCGGCGCGGGACGCGCTGTTGCCGATGAACTTGCAACGCTCAAACTGGGTGTTGTTGCCGCCATTCATGTCGAAGGCGCCGCCGAAGGAGCCTCCGCGGTTGTCCACAAAGGAGCAATCAGTGAAGGTCGGGTGACTGCTGTTGATGTAACCGGCGCCGCCACCAAAGGTGCAGCGGTTGTCGATGAAGTCACAGTTGCGGATGGTGGGGCTGGAGTTGCTCACGCAAAGGATGCCGCCACCCTTGTTGTTGTTGCCACTGCCGTTGGCGTTGCCGCCACGGATCTCAAAGCCGTCGAGCACCGCGCTGGCGTTGGTGCTGGTGGTCGTGATCAGGTGGTAGCTGTTGTCATTGCGCAGGTTGCTGCCGTCGTTGCCGGACAGGTCGCCGAGCAAAATGCTGGGTGCGGAGCCGATGGCCGGACGTTGCACGGGGCTGGACTCGCCACCGACGAAACCACCAAAGATTTCGATGTTGTTGCGCAGCAAGAACGATGCGGTGCGGGAGGCTCCCGCGGTGGGCTTGTAGGTGCCTTGAGCCACGTAGACATCGTCGCCGGCAACAGCGCCGGTCAGTGCCGAGCGCAGGCCATCACTTCCCTGTAACGCGTTGGCCCAGGAGGAGCCATCGTTGGCGCCGGTGTTCAGGTTGGCATCCACGTAAATGGTGCCAGCGAAGGCGGAGGAAGCCGCGAACACGAGGCCGAGGGAAGTGCAGGTGCGGAGGAGAGTCCGTTTCATATAACTGGGTGCAACCGGGGTGGTTGCGGTTGGGTTGGAGATGGGAGAGGGCCGCCGAATTCTAGCAGCGTAGAGAGCCTCAGGATGGCGCCGTAGCGGGGGACCTGCTCGGATTCTAATCCTGAGACGGTTTGCCCGGCTGATGCCCTTGTGGAAGCCTCTACCCACGCTGGAGCACAAGGGGTCAAAGACTGTCTAGAAAATCCCTGGTTGCGTCACTTAGGGCCAGGTGGATCTGCTGCTGGAAGGAGGCGGAGGGCTTATGGCCTTGCTTGCAGCCGGTCACCATGGGGACCAGCGTGCGCTCCCCATAATGGAATGCGATCCAGTGGGTGAGGCCCAGGCCCTGGTCGTAGGCCATCCGGATTGTGTCCGCATCGGGCAGTCCGGCCAGGGTGCCTTCCAGGGTGCCGAATGCCRGTGTCTCCTTGCCCTTCATGCGCTTCAACGCACTTTGCACGGCCACGTTGCGCAGGCCCACGTTCACCGGGCTCAGGTATTGAGCCAGACCTTCGTTCAGCCAACCGGGGACTTTCTTGCCGCCAATTTCCTGGATGAACGCATGCACAAGTTCGTGCCGCAAGACATCGCGGATGCGCAGGTGGTCGCGACTGAAGTTGCGCACGGGCACTCGGATCGTTCCGTCGAAGGCGCCRCCGGCCCATTCGCCGATGCCGGTCACCGAATCAAAMACGTCCCGGTCGTACARCACYACCGAGAAYTTYTCGCGCCCCGCATCCACCGGGAAGATGTCGAAGAACTCGCCATAGTCCTGGTAGGCCGCTTCCAGGTCCTCCAACACTTGCAGGTAACCTGTGGATAATAATTCATCGCGCGTGCCGTCGTATTGCAACACGAAGTGTTGGCTTTGATCTTCCGCGTAGCCGGCTTGGGCCTCGATGATTTTCGCCCAGCGGGCGCGTAGGGGCTCCAGGTCCGAGCGGCCCAGTTGAATGGCCTCGAGCAAAGCCGCGAGGGAAGGCTCGGGCTGGGCATCGAATTCGGCGATGGCTCTACGCACCAGGGCTTCGGCCAGGTTCGCAGCGAAGGCAGCTTCTTCGGGCCGCGCGGTCCAACACTTGCGGAACAGCTCTTCGGCTTCCGCGTAGCGCTCCTCCTTGAGGAGTGCGATGGCCAAACGGTTCTGTTCGTTCAGCTCTTGACCCATGTTGGCCGCCGGGGCTTGCATGGCGCCCTCATCTGTCCCCTGTTCGGCGTGTTCGGGCGTAGGTTCGGTTTCGGTCTGGGGTGGCGTTGGCGGCGGTTCCATTTCGAAGCCACTGATGATGTCGCCCTGGTCTTGCTCAAATGGGCCATTCTCCGAGAAGACCCAAAGACCGCCAACCGCAAGGGTTGCCACCAACAATAGAACGAAGATCGTGGAGCGCGTGGACATGGCGATTAGCTGGTTTGCTGTCCGAGGGCGGATCCGGTTTGCACGCGCCACAGGGCTGCGTACAGGTCGCCAGCTTTGATCAATTGATCGTGTGTTCCTTGCTCAAGGACCTGTCCAGATTCGAGCACGTAGATGCGTTGTGCGTTGCGAATGGTGGAGAGGCGGTGGGCGATGACGATGATCGTACGGCCCACGGATATGCGTTGCATGGAACGCTGAATGGCCGCTTCCGTCTCGTTGTCCACGGCGGAGGTGGCCTCGTCAAGAATCAGAATCGGCGGGTTTTTCAGCACGGCGCGCGCGATGGAGAGGCGCTGGCGTTGGCCACCCGACAACTTCTGCCCGCGCTCGCCCACGATCGTATCGTAACCCTGGGGCAGCTCTTGAATGAACTCATCGGCCTCGGCGGCTTGGGCGGCGGCCTCCACTTCGGCATCGCTCGCATCGGGATTGCCGTACGCAATGTTATCGCGCACGCTGCCGTGGAACAGGAAGACCTCCTGGCTGACCAAGCCAATCGCTTGGCGCAGATCCTTCAAGTCGAGATCGCGCAGGTCCTTGCCATCGAGCGTGATCGCTCCACTGGTCGGATCATAAAAGCGCAGCAGCAACTTGATGATAGTGCTCTTGCCCGCGCCGGTGGGGCCCACCAAAGCGGTGGTTTGACCGGCGGCGAATTCCAAGTCCATGGTGCGCAAGCCGTGGAATCCGTTGGAGTATTGGAAGTCCACATTCTCGAAGCGCAGGTCGCCTTTCAGGTCCTCCGCCGAAATGGATTTGTCCCCAGAGAGAATGCCTGGGCGCATGTCGAGCAGGTCCAGGATGCGCGTGGTCGAAGCCATGGCGCGCTGATAAAGGTCGAAGGTGTTGCCCAAACTGGTCAAAGGCCACAAAAGCCGCTGGGTGAAAAACACCATCACGCTGTAAGCGCCCACGGCCAGCTGGTCGGTGGCCGCCATGTATCCACCGAATGCCAACGTGGCGGTAAACCCGATCAGGATCACCATTCGAATGAGCGGAGAAAACGCGGAGCTCAAGGAAATGGCGCTGGCATTGGCCTCGCGGTAGGCGTTGCTGCGCTCGGCGATGCGCGCGCACTCGCGCCCTTCCGCGGTGAAACTCTTGATGGTGGCGATACCGCCCAGGTTACCGGCCAGGTCTCCGTTCAACTGACCTACTTGCTCGCGCACCTTGGCGTAGCGCGGCGCCAACTTCTTCTGGAAAAGAATCGATCCCCAAAGGATGAACGGCATGGGCAGCACACTCATCCAAGCCACCTCGGGAGCGAGCCAGAAAAAGATGCCGCCGATGAGAATCACAGTGGTCGTAACTTGGAGCAGTTCATTGGCACCGTTGTCCAAGAAACGTTCGAGTTGATTCACGTCGTCATTGAGCACCGACATCAACCCGCCGGTGGAGCGGTCTTCGAAAAAGGCCAACTCCATGTCCTGAACGCGCCCATAGGCGTCGAGTCGCAGGTCGTGCTGCATGTCCTGGGCCAGGTTGCGCCAGGCGACTTTGTAGAGATATTCGAAGCCCGATTCCAAGGCCCATATCACAAACGTCAGGCCCGAAAGGATGGCCAACTGGGTGACGATGTCTTCGTAACCCAAACGCGCCAGCCATGAATTCTCGCGTTCCACGACCACGTCCACCGCCATGCCGATCAGGGCCGGGGGAGCCAGGTCAAAGATCTTATTCGTGACCGAATAAAAGGCTGCCTTGCGAATGCGCGCGCGGCGGGGTGCGGCGTAAGCCAGCAGGCGACGCAGGGGCGAGAGTTTCGGAGGCGTGGGCATGGCAGCAGCTTAACCGGCAGGCAGCGGTGGACCCAGACCCGCGTCCGGGTTTCGATCAGTTCCCGGCGGGTTGGCACGGGCTGCCGTCGTAAGGCTGCCCCGGGGTCAATACCTCTTCCTTCATGATCACGCTCTGGGGGGCCACATGGGTGGCTGCTCCCAGGTCCGCGCCGTAGAACATCAAAGCGGAGGCTGCCAGAGTCGAATCCTTACGCAGGACCAACGGGGCGATCTTCAATACACGATCTTCGAAGGTATSGGCTTGGAACATGCCCGAGACGGTGGCGCCATCCTCGAAGTTCAGCATGTCCGGGTCGACCACCTGGGCGAAGGCCCCGCCGAGCACCACGCGCTTGCCAATCTTCGAACCCATGGCGCGCAGGTACACGGCCAGCAGGGTCGTGCCTTCCAACATCGACAGCACCGGGCGTGCGTACAAGTTCCAACACACATAGAGGAAATCCCAACGGCAACACCAGCCCGACCAAAGACCGTGTTGCCCGGCTCGCACCTTGCCCAGAAGCGACCACTTGAGTGCCAGGATGAACAGGGGCAAGCAGCTGCCCAATCCAAGTGTGATTCCGACGTACGCCAACAGCTCCTGGGCGCCCAATCGGCCGCCGGAAGTAGCACTCGATACCCATTGAAACCAGGCCAAACCCATCACCGTGGGCACGGTGGGCAGCAGGAACCGCGCAGTTTCCCAGAGCAGCCGGCGCACGAAGCGCAGGGGGCCCGGATCATGGGTCAAGGCGCGTTCCATCTCCAYGACTTGCCGGCGCGGAAGCTCAAAGCTCGGATGGCCGAACCAAGAGGTGCCTTGGATCATGCGTGCTTCATCAGCAACCGTGCAAACACCCAACAGAATATCGTCTGCCAAGCGGCTTCCCGAAGGCAGTACCGAGTGATTTCCAATGAACGTGCGTTCTCCGATCGATGTATCGGCGACCGTCATCGTGCCGCGATGGAGGAAGGGGGGAGCCAAGTAAATCCCGTCAGCGAAAAACGTCTCCTGCCCGATTTGGACGCGCTCGGGCACGCAGTCGATGATCGTGCTGATCTCACTGTTGCGCCCAACCTGCATGCCCGCCGCGCGCAGCCAGGGCGGCCAAAAAAGCGAACCCGAAAGCCACAGACCTGCGCGAGTGAGTTGCTCTGCCTTGATCCAGGCTTTGATCGCAGGCCAACAGCGCAAGGGATAAGTCCCTACGGCAATCGGTCCCAGGAACCGCATGATTCCGGCCCGGAGAAGCAAACCCAAAGGCACCATGAGCGCGGCGAGGCCAGCCCACAGGGCAGCGTCCGCCAAGGGCCTTCCGTAGAGCCAAACCACGACCCGTTGGGCATTCCATTCGCCGAACCAGAGGAACAATCCCAGGCCCAGAATCCATGGCAAGGACACGGCGTAGCCCACTGCGGCGCGCGCGCCCATCAGGGCCAATGCATGTGTGACAGGCCCGAGTTCGCGGCCGCCCGCGGCGGGTTTAGGAGGGGCGGTTCCACAGGCCTTGGCCGGTATGCCGTCCCACTGGGTGTCCTTGGTGGCGCACATGCCTGCGGCAAGCCAGGCGTGGTCGGCGAGCATGGATCCGGATTCCATGATGGCTCCAGGGGAAAGGCCCGCGCGCACTCCCACCGTGCAGTCGTGCCCAATGACAATGCGATCCATGACCAAATGCCCGGCGTGCCATTCCACGGGCCGCACCCCCGCGTCCTGCGCGAAACTGACATCGTCTCCAATGTCCAAAAGGTCCCAACCACCCATGGGAAACGAAACGCCGCGGTGCAGGTGGACATTCTTGCCGATCTTGGCTCCTAGCCCGCGTAAGACGCTCGCATGCCAAAGCGTGCCTTGCAGGAAACCCCACGGAATCGTGGCGGAGATGCGTTGAACAAGCCAATGCCGCACGTACAAGGCACTCCACGCAGGTACTTTACCGGGCTCGTATTTTCCAATCAGGAGCCATTTACTCAAACGCGTGAGCGCGACAGCAGGCAGCAACCAGAGCCACGGAAGCAAGGGCCCGATCGCAGCCAGGGTGAGGATCGAAGGCCAGAGGCCAAAGTGAAGCAGCGCTTTCGGAAGGCCCCAGAACGCAATTGCGTAGGCCAGAGTTAGGCCGATGAGCGCCGAGCCCGCGAGCCACAGTACTTGGAAAACGGTGGCCCAAGTGGGATCCAAAGAGGACGCCGGGGGCAGGTTTTCCTCGCCCGCTCGATTCACTTTCGGAGCCTGCGTCCCATGTAGGCACCGGGCCAATGCTTCGGCGGTTCGGAACTCGTAGATGTTGCGCACGGTGAGCGCGGCGGTCGCAGGATTGCGCCTTAGATCGGAAACCAGGGTAGCCGCTGCCAAGGAATCGCCGCCCAGGTCTAGGAAGAAGTCTGCTTGCAGGGAAGGCTGCACGCCAGAGGGCAAGGCATCGGCCATGGCGTTCAAAACCAGGCGTTGAAGGTTGTTTGCGGGCTCTATCGGGTTCGCCGCCCCCGTGGGATGGCCTTCGCTTTGAAGCGCGAGTGCCCGTGCGAGCACGGCCTTGCGATCCAACTTACCCGAAACGTTTGTAGGCATGGAGTCGACCCAAAACAAACGCGCCGGAACCATGTGTCCAGGGACTTGCTCGCGCAGTGGCGCCAAGATTTCCAAGTCCACGTTCCCAGCTTCGCTCGGCACGAGCAAGCCCACTAAAATCGCGTTCGCGCCTTCACCTAGAATTGCGCAGGCCGCTTCTCGAACACCCGCGAAGGCCTGCAAGCGAACTTCGACCTCCTGTAGTTCGATGCGGTAGCCGCGCAGTTTTACCTGGCTGTCCATGCGGCCCAAGTAATGCAAATTGCCGTCCCTCGCACGGCGCACCCAATCGCCCGTGTGATAAATGCGCCCCAACCCACGGTGCTGTTCAAATTTCTCGGCGGTGAGCTCAGTCCGGTTGTGGTAACCGCGTGCGAGGCCCATACCGCGCACGCACAATTCCCCCTCTCGACCGTCTTCAACAGACTGCCCATCGGCATTCAGGACCAAGGCTTCGTTGCCTTCAACCGCCTGGCCAATCGTAATGTCGTCCCCGACCCGCACGCGTCCGCGAACCACGGTAACCGTGCATTCAGTCGGCCCGTAACCATTCTCCATCCACTTGCCCGGGGACCAAAGCTCGACCAAATCGGGCGTGAGCTCTTCGCCTCCGATGTAGATCAGTTTCAGGTCGGGCAGCTCGGTTTGCGGATCGCGAATCCCCATGGTGCGCAGCAGGGTCGGCGTCGGGCACAGCACGCTGACTCTTTCATCGCGCAGCCAAGCCACCAGGTCGGGACCCAGTCGCACGGCCTCGTCGTGCATCACAACCGCCGTAGCGCCCACACTCCAAGCCATCCAAATTTCCTCGACGGATGAGTCGTATGCCAGGGAAGACCCCTGGGCGATGCGATCGCCAGCACCTAGTTTGAAAGTCCGAGCATCGCTTTCGATCAGGTTGCAAACCGAGCGGTGTTCGATGAGCACGCCCTTGGGTTCACCGGTCGTGCCTGAGGTGTAGATGACGTAGGCCAGGTGGGTGCTCGAGGGCTCGGGTCGCGGGTTCGTGCTGGGCCCGGGGGACGTGGACCACCGATCGCAAGGCAGCCATATTGTCTCGGAGCCTCGCCAGTCAGGCTCTTGCCCCGCGCAAAGAACGAGCTGGATGCCCGCGTCTGCCACGATTCGCGCCTGACGTTGGGCGGGGAATGAAGGGTCCAGGTAGGTGTAGGCTGCGCCGGCCTTGAGCACCGCAAGCAGGGCCACATACGCCTCGGGTCGCTCCCGGCCAATGGCGATGCCCACGATCTCTTCGGGTTGCAGGTCGGCGCTGATCTGGGCGGCCAAGCAGTTGGCGCGCTGATTGAGGTCCCCGTASGTGAGCTCTAYAGGGKCWGCGGAGYTCGGACCCAGGKTYYCCGGAATGCGCAGGGCGACCCCRYCGGSGTGCTGGGCGGCGCAGCGCTCGAAGTATTCGTGCAGGAGGGGGAGGGCCGGAGTCATGTGGGTTGGCAGTCGAAGTTTGGGGCTCTGGCAGGGGTCCCATGGGGACCTAAACGGGCCGGCACCATCCTAACCCCAATCGCGCCCGGGGATTCAGCGTGAAAACAGACGGCGGGGCGTGCAGTTTCGCGGAATCTGGAGTACCTTCCCGCCATGTCACGGTTAGGCAAGCGCAAAAAATGGGAGCTCAATACGAGCATGCCGCGGGTTTTTGAACCCATTTTGAAAGCCGAGGAAAGCGGCGATTACGAGATGAAAGGCCATTGGCACGAACGCGTGTTCGACAATGACCGGCCTATCACCATCGAGTTGGGATGCGGCAAGGGGCTGTTCCTGCTGGAACTGGCGCGCCGTTATCCGGAGCGCAACTTCGTGGGCGTGGACCTCAAGGGCCACCGTTTCTTCACCGGAGCCCAGCAAGCCGAGGACGAGGGCCTGACGAACATCGCCTTCCTGCGCCTTCCCGTTGAGATGATCGAACGCGTGTTTGCTCCCGGCGAACTCAGCGAATTCTGGCTGACCTTCTCCGATCCGCAGCCCAAGGACTTCCGCGACACCAAGCGTATCACGAGTCCTATCTTCATGGCGCGCTATCTGAACACGAGCCGCGAAGGTTGCGTGGTGCACATCAAGACCGATAGCGCTTTGATCTATCGCCGGGCCAAGCAGTCCTGGCAGGACAAACTCACCGTCGACAGCACGGACGTGCACGGGGAATTGCTAGGCCGCATCGACGAGGAATTCCGACCGGTCTTGGAGTTCCAAAGCCCCTACGAAAAGCGTTGGGTCAAGGAAGGCCGCACCATCTACTACCTGCGCTTTCCCCTGTAGGGATCTACGTGGTTTCGCGCCCAGCCGTTCCTTCGGCATTCGTGCGCTATGAATGGGTTTGGTGTGAAGAGGGATCCTGCCGAGCTCCGGCAACCCCCCGGCTATTCACAACTGCGCATGGGTTGAACCACCCTGTTGCAGAACCCTTCCAATTCGTTGGAGAGACCGTCCAGGAGCTGGGCGCTGCTACATTTCCCTTCTCCCTGCAACTGGACGGTTTGTTGAAACACCGCACGGATGGGTTTCGCTGCTTGCGAAACATCCCATCCACCGGGGAGGCGTTGGAGGCTGAGCGGATCCTTGATGAACTCCACCACGGAGGATCGCGTGAGTGTGGATTTGTGATCCCAATAGATTCTAAGTTCATCATCGGGGGTGCAGCCAACGCGCTTGAGCTGCACGGCCAAGCGGCGTAACCACTTGACGATTTCCGTGCCTGAAGCCACCTGAAGATCGATGGAGAAACGCGCCTCTCCGGTCTTGGGGGTGAGCGAGAGGGATAAATTGCCGTGCGAACCTGCTCCCCGCAATCTGCCCGATAGCGTTTGACTGTTGGCCAGCCGGTTCGCGATGCGTTCGGCTTGCAAAGCCTCGTCGACCAATTCCATATCGGGTGCTTGAACGGTCACGGGCTTCCCCAATTTGATGGTGAAGCGCTTCGCGGTGTCCTTGAGGAAGCCTCTCCATGCCTGGGCAACGGAAAGGACGGACTTGTCGCGCGCACCCAACGAACCTGACTGGGCCATGGATTCGACCTCGTCCCAAAAGGGGCCCAGGCCATAGCGCGAGGTGATCGGATGCACCGGGTTGTCCATGAAGGCAAGCCATTCCTTCAGAACCCATTTCTCGCAAGTCTGCTCGACTGTAGCGGCCAGCAGTTGGGCTTCGTGGAACAGGGTTTCCCATGAAAAGTGATAGGCGGGCACTGTCTGAAGCCGGCGATCGCCCATGGCTACAGGGGGCTGGCCATCCTCAGCAGCGGGTTGGTTGCCAATGGTGATCAGGGCGTCGAAACCGAGTTGCTTCGCCAGTCGGTGGGCGCGGTTGACCCGGGTCGCTTCGAACTGGTTGTCGCCGATGGTGACTTCGACCAGGGCTCTCCAGAGCATGTTGCCATCGTTCAATTCGATGATGCCATCGGGCTGAACTTCGATGGCTACGTCTTCGTCTGCACCCGTAAGTTCGAAAGAGGTGCCCGTGAAACACTCGAGGGTGGCACCACCCATGCCGACGCGATTGGAAACCACCCGCGCCAGGTCTTCCACTCCGAGCATCAAGGATAGGAATGCCGAGGCTGCCTGGGCATGCCCAAGGGGTGGATCCATGGTTTGAACAGCTTGGAAGAGTTGGGTCGGAAGTTGTTTGTAAGGAGGTACGCTCATGTCGAAAGGGTGCGAGGGATTCGATGTTTGAATTTGGCAGTTTTGAATTTTGGAATCTGCATCAAACCCACACCTGAAAGACCCTCAGAAATGGCAGGAGGGGGTCCCGGTGTGGGGTGATTTAGGATTGACTAGAAAGCTTCCAACTCGTTGCTGAAATCGGAGTCGTCAAAGTTCTGGCACTCAGGATCTTGAACCTTGCGGGTGCGGATCGGTGAGGGCGAGAGGGAAGGAGCCATATCTACTTTCACAGGCTTGCTGGCTTGGACTATGGGGTGGGATGAGGAGGCCGGTGGCTTAGGCTTCGAGGGTGCCTTGGGAGTCGAGGGGGTACGGGCCGAAGGCAGGGACGCCTGCGA
>JAESRM010000011.1 GCA_016764635.1 Planctomycetota bacterium | reverse complement strand
CACCGAAGAGGTCGACCGGGTTCAAAGCTTCCTGAGCTAGACCTCGCCCCACACGCCACTCCCCCTACGCCCCCCAAGAACCATGCTGAAAGTCCTAATCGCCTCCGCCCTAGTCCTGTCCTTGCTCTCCTTYGCCCCYGGCATGCARGGRGGCARYACRGCKCCCGTCGCGGCCCAARATRYGGACACCKATCAACCCCCCCAGGCCGGCTCCGTCCTRGCCTTGGGCAGCATGGAGGTYTTCGAGACCGCGCTTGTCGACGCTTTGGGWTWCGCCCAGGCGGGYAGCCCCAACGTGATCATTTTGCCCCAGGCCAGYATTGAAGAGGACAGTGGGCTRGAAGAGAAACWGGCWTTCGAGGCCATGGGCATCACCGACGTCTACATCCTCAAGGACCTTAGCACGCAGGGTTCCAAGGACCTTCTCAAGCTGGCCACCATCATTTGGCTYGCCCAAGGGTCKCCTAAGCAACTCATGCAGAAGCTWGCCGCCGACAACATGGCGAGTTACATCCCGCGCATGAATGACCACGGCGCCATCATCGGKGGCGTCGGTCGCGTGGCYGGAGCRCTCGGCATCGGCYATGTGGAAGGCMAYATCACGCCRCCRGTCATGGCCAGCCTCTCYGTCATGCCCAACCGCGGCATGGGCCTCTGGAATGGATTTGTAATCCCTTGCATGGACGAAGACGATCGTTTGATCGTGGGCCTCACGGCCTGCTTGGACCAGCCCAACCGCCCCGGCATCGCCTTCAATCACGGCGCTACGATTCGGATCATCGGCGACGACATGAGCTTCCTCGGCAGCGGCTCCACCATTTTTGTCGACGCCCGCAAGTCTAAGAAGAGGCGCGGACAAGCCCAGGTCGCGCACTCCATCCAGGACGTCAAGTTGCACACTTTCACGGACGGCGACACCTTCGCCTGGTTCCAATAGGGGCGGAATTCCGGATAGCCCGCGCCACCCATGGCCCCTGGAGACTAGGCCGTGATTTGGCGATTGGCGGGCACCCTCCCGCGCCCGTTAGGGTATACCTGGGACCATGAGTCAACACATCATGGAAGCCCCCCACGGCATCACCCTCGTCGTGGATTGCGAGGACGGCACGATCTACATCGGTCGCTTCGACATGTGCAACGGTTTTGAAGTCCTCATGCACGACTGCGACGTGTGGGACCCCAGCTCCGCGGCCGACAACGACGCCAAGGCGCAGCATTGGGTGCGCGAGACCGCCACGTACGGAGTGGATGTGAAGCACAAGGACATGCGCTTCGACGCCTCGGGCGTCACGGGTTGGAAGCCCTTAGGCGAGATCACCAAGCTGTAAAAATTCGGACCAGACAGGGCCGGATGCCTGCCCCAATAGAAAGAGGCTCCGACGCCTTGCCCATCGCTAAATGGTGCAAGGCCTCGGAGCCTCTTTCGTTGGAGCGTTGGGGGTTAGACCTCCCAGGTCTCACCACCCCAAACCAGATCCTTCAAGGGAGGAGGTCCTGACTCAGGAATCGATGCATTCACTTGAGCGGCCACCGCCTCGTCATAGACGAGGGCTTCCACATCGCGAAAAATCCCCATCGGCATAGGCATGCCATCGATGTCGGTGATACCACTCAGCAGAACTCCCGGTGCTGAACTTCGCGTCGAGGGGTTCCAAACATCTGCGTCGCTGGCGCTGCAACCTTCAATCTCGAAGCCATTGAGCTTCAAACCCTTGTCGCGTTCCTTGCCGTAAACCATGGGCTCGCCAGGCCACAAATCCACGGTGCGATCCGCGCGCACGCTGCGGTCCATGGAATCGGAGTAGAAGTCCTTGTTGAAGATCACGCAGTTTTGAAGGATCTCAACGAAGGACGTACCCTTGTGTTTATGGGCGGCAGCGATGACTTTTGCCATGTGCTTGGGGTCGGAATCCACTGTGCGCGCCACGAAGGTAGCCTGGGAACCCAATGCCAGTTGCAGCGGGTTGAACGGGCGGTCGACGGATCCCATGGGGGTCGTTTTCTTGCGCGTGCCCAGGGGCGACGTCGGCGAATACTGGCCCTTGGTCAAGCCATAGATCTCGTTGTTGAACATCAAGATAGTGATGTTCAAATTGCGCCGAAGCACATGGATCAAGTGGTTGCCGCCGATCGACATGGAGTCGCCGTCGCCAGTGACCAACCAGATGTCCAGGTCCGGGTTGGCCACCTTGAGCCCCATGGCCACTGCCGGGGCACGGCCATGGATGGTGTGGAACCCGTACGTGTTCATGTAGTAGGGGAAACGGCTTGAACAGCCGATTCCGCTGACCACGACCGTATTGGCGGGATCCGCTTCGATGGACGCCAAGTACTTTTGCACCGTGGCAAGGATCGCGTAATCACCGCATCCGGGGCACCAGCGAATATCCTGATCCGACTGGAAGTCCTTGCGAGTGAGCTTGGGTTTGTCTGTGGTAGTCATGACGGTTTGGGGGCTTAGGCCAGCAGGCGATCCACTTCGGCGTCGATCTCGGAGGTCAGGAAAGGTTGCCCTGACACTTTAGTCAGCGAGACAAATTTGTGTTGGGGGTATTCAGAGCGCAGCAGCACCACCAACTGTCCCATGTTCAACTCAGGAACAAGGATGGTTTTGTAGCGTGCGAAGATCTCGTCCAGACCCGGAGCCATCGGCCAAATATGACGTAGGTGAATCCTGCCCACCTTGTGCCCTTTCTCCGTGGCTTTTTCGTAGCAGCGGGTCAGCGACCCAATGGTCGATCCCCAACCGAGCATGAGTAAATCGCCTTGCTGCTCGCCCTGCACTTCAGGGGTCGGCAATTTCTTGGCTATGCCACGAATTTTTTCATCCCGGGCATGGCTCATGGCTTGGTGGTTTTCGGGATCACCGGAAACGTTGCCTTTCTGGTCACGCTCCAATCCACCAATACGGTACATGAGCTCGGGCGTTCCAGGAATGATCCAAGGGCGCGCCCCGTTTTCATCGCGCGAGTAAATATCGCGATCATCGGGCGTGGTTTTGAAATTGACCGGGAACTTGGGCAGGGAGTCCATGTCCGGAAGCAACCAGGGCTGGGCGCCATTGGCTATGAAGTTGTCAGAAAGCAGAATCACCGGGGTCATGTACTGCACGGCTAGACGGCAGGCTTCCACGGTCACTTCGAAAGCATCAGAGGCGGAAGCGATGGCGACAACGGGCACCGGTGTATCACCATTGCGCCCCCAAACCGCCTGGAACAGGTCGGATTGCTCTACTTTCGTGGGAAGACCCGTTGAAGGACCCGCGCGTTGCACGTTTAGAACCACCAGGGGCAATTCCACCGCAACAGCAAGGCCGATGGCCTCGGTCTTCAACGCCATACCCGGACCAGAAGTGGCGGTCACTCCGAGTGCACCGCCATAGGCCGCTCCGATGGCGGCACAAATGGCGGCGATCTCATCCTCCGCTTGAATCGTAGTGATCCCATGCTCTTTGTAGTTCGCAAGCAACTCGAGCACCGTAGAGGCCGGCGTGATCGGATAGGACCCCAACACAAGTTTCAGGCCCGCCAAGCGAGCACCGGCGACCAGGCCCATGGCAACGGCATGGTTGCCCACCACGTTGCGGTAGGTACCAGGCGGCAAGGAACTGGTCTTAGGCACTTCGTACTGTCCGTTGAAAATCTCGTGGATGTCTCCAGCGTTGTAGCCAGCACGCAGCGCGGTTTGGTTGGCCTCCACCAGGTCTGGGTTCTTCTTGAACTTATCCGCAAGCCAATCCAATGTCGGCTCCAGCGGGCGGCTGTACAGCCAGTACATCAGGCCCAGCGTGTAGAAGTTCTTGCAGCGTTCTTTACCCTTGGCGCTCAAGGGTGAATCGGCCAAAGCCTCCTTGACGCGCGCGTTCACATCCACCGGAATGACGCGGTAGCCTTCGAGCGAACCATCATCCAAGGGATTGGTTTCCAGCTTGGCTTTCTTAAGGTCCAACTCTTTGAAGTTGCCCGTGTTCAGAACCAGAATGCCGCCGCGCTTGACCGATTTCAGGTTGACCACCAAAGCGGCCGGGTTCATCGCCACCAAAACATCGGGCTCATCGCCCGGCGTATGGATGTCCTTGGAACTGAATTGGATCTGAAATCCCGAGACGCCAGCCCGGGTACCGAGTGGCGCACGGATCTCAGCGGGGAAGTCCGGCAATGTGGCTAAGTCATTTCCGGCCAGGGCACTAGTCATGGTGAACTGATTGCCCGAGATCTGAATACCGTCGCCCGAGTCTCCTGCGAAGCGGATGACTACTCGATCGACGATTTGGGGCTTTTGCCCCTTGGTGGGTTCCTGGTTGGACGTCATTTCCTGGAGGGTCGGATGAAGGCCGATCTACTTGGAGTGGGGTGTCATAGGGTGAGCTCGAGCCAGCTTGAATCAGCCGCGCTCTACCCTGTGAGTTTGCGAGACATTTTATAGACTTTGCAGGCGTTGCACCCACCTACGATTCCTTGTTCCCTGAACCTTTGCCCGGAACCCCCGCTCGGATGTCTCATACAGCGCATCCCCATCGAATTCCGGCCCCGCCCCCATGCCCAACATGCCCCCCACCGAACTGGCCACTTTGGCCCGAGATCTTGAGTTCGCCAAGCTGGCCGCCCACCAAGCGGGCCAACGTGCCCTGCAAATCCGGAAGAGTGGACGTTGGCGGGATCGCACCCTGGCCGACGTGGGAGACCAGGCTTGCGACGCCTACCTTCAGGGACTGATACTGGGCCGTTACCCTGAAGATGGGCTGCTTTCCGAGGAAACAGCCGATACGCCTGCGCGGCTCGACAAACGTCGAGTTTGGATCGTTGACCCCCTCGATGGGACCAAGGAATACCAATCAGACCGCGAAGATTGGGCCGTGCATGTGGCTCTCACGGTCGGTGGGCTCTGCAGCTTGGGCGCCGTAGCCCTGCCCTCCCAAGGCATCACTTTGTGGGGTGTGGCCGCGCCTGGCTTCGAATCCGCCGGAATGGACGGACCTGGAGAAATTCTTCCTGGGAACAGTCCAGGGGGCAAAAAATTACGTCTAGCCGTGAGTCGCAGCCACACTCCGCCCTGGGTCGAGGCTCTTGCGAGCGAACTCGACGCTGAATTGGTGCCCGCGGGCAGTGTGGGAAACAAGGTCGGATTGCTCTTGCGAGGCGAAGCGGACTTCTACGTGCACAAAACCGGTCTCAAGGAATGGGACACCTGCGCGCCCGAGTGCATTGCACTAGCACAAGGCTGGTTCGTTTCCCGCTTGGACGGATCCAGCCAAACCTACAACCAAACCAATCCGTACAATGACCAGATGCTCGTCTGTAGGCCCGTCGACAAGGACCGGATCTTGCGGGCGCTCATCGCCTGCGGAGCCACAGCTTAAATTGAGGCGAGTCGCTTCAAGCGCGCCAAGGCCATGGACAATTCGTCGGACAATGCGGGGTCTATTCGATGACTCAATGCGTCGACCAAACCCAATGACTTTTCGATCGTCGATTCCGGGCCTCGGCTGAAGTGGCTCCAAACCGTTTCGGGGTCCGAACTTTCCTCTAGGGCGATGGCCAAGGTGGAAAGGTTGTGGAGTTTGTCGCACGCCTTCAATGTCGCAGCACGATCGGTCATGGTCGCAACCTTGTCGACAGCCGCTTGTTTGCGTGCTTCCCAAGAGTCTCCACTTTCCTCGGTCAACTCTTCCACCAGCTCAGCCACATCCGATCCGAATTCGGCTCGCACACGTTCTGTGGTCCAATCGTCGCAGTCCTCGACCACGTCGTGCAGCAATCCAGCCTGCACCATGCCTGCATCGCACCCCATACGCGAGAGCATCATGGCCACATGCATCGGGTGGGAGATATACGGGATACTGCTGCCCTTACGTGTCTGATCATCGTGGGCTTCCAGTGCAGCGCGCAGGGCTTTCTCCACTCCCAAGTCAAAGAGCAGTCCCATTAGATTTCCACGCCTAGGGGCTTGAGCGCAACGAAACCGAAGAGCATGGAAAACAGGATCAGGTTCAATAGGACTCCACTGGGTCCTTGGCCGGGTAACCAGCCAAGCGAACTCTCGGGATACTTGAATTCGATCTTCTGCCAGCCGCTGGGTGCTGATTCGGCGGGCCACAGGATTTGCTCCCAACCGGCCACGCGCAGGGGTTGAATGGCCGGATAGCGGAGGCCTTGCTCGGGACGCTCGCCGGCCCAAATGCGTTTGCTCGTGATGGCGCCCGCAAGTTGCAAGGTGATCTCATATTGGCCGGGCCGCTCCACTACGAACTCCTGGAAACCGCGACCTTGCTCGGGCACCTGGATGAGGGCCGACACGGGGGTGATACCGTCGGGATAGGTCACTTGAATCGCTTCACCGGCCTCCCAAGTGAGGCTTAGGGTGTGTCCTTCGCCCGCCAACTGGGTTTGCGCGGAAGCGGCCACAGGCATGGGCTCAAAGCCATAGCGGGCGACGAGTTGTCCGGCGACCAGGGCGAATGGAATCGCCAGCGGGATGAAGGGGCCAAAGTTCAGGCACACGTAACGCAGGTTGTGCCAAAGGACTTTCCCGATCGCCTTCGACACCAATCCAAGGTCATCCTGATAGAGACGAATCTCGATCATGTGCCCTTTGATCAAGTTCTTCTCCTTACGAATCGAGGCCTGCGGGCTGATGTGCTTGAAGATCAGCAGGGCCAAGACACCAAAAACGCCAGATACCAAAATCAAGGCAAACTCCATCCCCACTCGCTCCAAAGGTTGGAGCAAGAGATCGAAACTKGCAGTGACAAAGCGCTGGATGGCGTCCATTGGGTGTGACCTAGGAGATGTAGCCCAAGCCTTTCAACTTCTCGGTGATGTCATCATCCGTGCCCGCGTCTTCAAACTGGGCGACCTCGCGCTCGAGCACGTGCTGAATGAATTCGTCACGCGAGGCGTAGCCTGCGACCTCGGCGATTTTCTCGATGCGATCGAGCAGGTCCTTGTCGAGTTTGACCTTGCTGTTGCTTCCAAACATTTTGATAGGGGGGTGTTGGTTTGATTTACTTCAGAAACGGCTGACCATCCAGCGCGACTTCCGGCTTCGCGCCATAGAGCGCAAAGAGTTGTGCGGTGATATCCTCCAACTTCAGACCCTTGCGGGCTAGTGTCCCGTTGGTCAAAAGTGTTCCCGCGACCACGCTGGGATGCATTAGGTGGTTTCCGTTGAAGGTCCCACCCAAGTTATCTCGCAGTACCTCGCTCGGAATGCGGGCCAACGAAGACTCATCGGAGTTGCCGTAGCCAGAATTGTATCCGACCACCAGGTCCGGCGCTTCCGCCACCCGTGCTCCCGAATAGACCTTGCTGCCCAGGTCCGCGGTCAAGACCACGGGTGTGCCTTCCCGTCCCGGAGCTGTGTCGCGTACCGCTTCCAAACCCGCCTTGAGCTCCGCAATGAGAGCGTTGGCTTCCTCACCAGGCTTGACGATGCCTTGGGATTCGCGCCCCTCAAGATTGAGGTAGAGCCCATTGAASCCCAAGCCATAGGCCCGGGTTTGACTCCAATCGACCGCATCCACCAAGCGCACCTGGCGGAAATCCACATCGCCCTTGGCCAACTCTTTGGCTTTGTCCTCCTTGAGGACCAGGAAACCATTCTCCAGCAGCCAAGTGTTCAGGCTGAAGATGCGGTGATAGGGAGCAAATCCGTGATCGCTCATGACCAGGATCAAAGTATCCGATCCCACCCGAGAGCGCRCCTCACCCAGCACCGGGTCCATTTTAAGGTACAGGTCGATGAGCACATCCTTCCAAGTGCTGCCCTCCCGCCCGGACCACCATTGCGAATCCTTCGCTGCCAGGGAGGGATCGTGGTGCGGGTGGCCTTCGTCGGAATGCCGCCACATCATGTGTGCGCAAAGATCCACGGTTGAATAGTAGAAGAAGAGCAAACCGCCGCGCTCGTCCTCCATGTACGCATCCAATGCAAAGTCCAGCATGCGCCCGCGCTCTTGAAAAACAAGATCCGTCTGGGCCATGAACTCCTCGTCGGTCAGCAGCCCCTTCTTCAAGCCATTCACATCCTCGGCCATGCCTTGGGTGTAATAAAGGCCAATGGCTTGTGCCAACTCAGCGCTAGCGCCTGCAGGATCCGAAATAGGGCTGACCGGATTCATCGGATCGATGTCCACCGGCGAGGCATAGAGTTCGAGCTCGGGCTCCACGCTGCGCAAGTAAAAGCGCACGATGCCGGACATGGAATTCATGCCCATGGGCAGCAGGTTGAATTCCACTGGGACGAAAACGCTCCACTGACCCGGGCGCAAGACCAGATGCTCCGTTCCCAATTCAATCGCCACCGAGCCAGCCTCTTCGTCAACAAAGAGATCCAGGGGCACCGAGGCGGAAGGCTCCCCATCCTTGAAGGGGTTGGCCGGTCCCATTAGATGCGTGCGGACGCGGCCATTGCGTACTTTGATGCGCTTGACCTTAGAGTCGGTCAGGCGATCTAGGGGCGGGTTGGTGGTGTACAGCGTGGGCTGCCCGTACGCCGAATCAATGGCGGGCGTGAGCATTCCAGGGATGGAGTAGCCCAGCCCGGTCTCCACGGGGAAGTTGATCGGCATGCGCCAAACACTAGCGGGAATGCCTTGTTCGCCCAATACGGTCCAGAAGGCCTTACCTGAGCGATTGCTATCGCTGCCCTCGGTCAACGGGAACTTCCAACCCCCGGGCAAGTCGAAGTCGTCCGCATGCACAGGCTTTTGCGTGCCGGGGAGTTCCATGTAGGTTTCCGGATCGCGGTGGATGAAGTCGTAGACACCATGCCCACCGGGATTCACGCCCGTAATAAAGCTGGACCAAGCCACAGGGCTTTGGGGTGGAGTTGTGGTTTGGAGATCCTGCACACCATCGGCGAGCCCCGCCAGGGCTCGAAAGTTCTGCATGCGCTCGGGATAGAGCTCCATGGCTTCCTTCAAGATGTCAGGATCCAGCCCATCAATTCCAAGCACAACCACGCGCTTGTATTGCGGCGTCAATTGATCGGCGGACCGGACTTCAGAAACGTCGGCTGACTGACCACACCCCACTGCGAGTACCGCGAAACAAATGAAAACTGCGAGCCTTCTCATTTCTCTTCTCCTGCTTTCACGCTGTTGCGGTAGTGCTCCAGGGTTTCGGTAGAGCCCTTTGTCTTGCGAGTTCGCTCCCCAAAGAGAGGCGCGCCCATCATGTAACCCGGGACCTCGACCCCGAACTGTTCCAAGACCGTGGGAGCCAGATCCATGAGATTGGGAGTCTTGGTGTTGATCTCGCGGTTGCACCAGAAGACGCCCGGTACCAACCGGGGATCCACGCAGTGATCACCGGACCAAGATTTTGTATTGTCGGTAAAGACCTCTTTCGAAACCGCGCCTGTGGCGCAGTCCCAAGAGTGCCGATACCCGCGCTTGTAGCCGATCAGCAGCTCGGGCGCCAGGTCCGCGTAAGGTCCGCTATGCACGTCCTTGGTGATGAAGACCGAGTTCAGAATAGTCTCACCCGACTGGGGGTCGACGAGTCGTTCGAGCTTCTCTTGGATTTCGAGGCACAGGGCCTGGGCATCATCACCAGGCTCCACAATGCCGCCACGCTCCCGGCCAATGCGGTTGAGGAAGATGCCGGTCAAACCCAAGGTAAACGCGCGAGTCCGCGTCCAATCGACCTTTTCGAACCAGTCGCCCGAAGTGTTCTCGCCTTCCTTCAGCACCAAGTAGCCCTCATCGCGGAGCCAGGAGTTGAGGTTGACGCCACGTCGGAATGAACAGAATCCGTGGTCCGAAATCACCATCAAAACCGTGTCGGGATCATCCCCGACCTTGGCTTGAACYTCGGCTAGAAACTCRTCCATYTTGGCGTACATYTCRGGGATCACGTCCTTGTAGATTWCCGTGTCCTTGCCCACATTGGCGGGGTGACCCTCATCCAAATAGCGGTAGAACATGTGAGAYACKCGGTCRGTCGTATCGAAGACACACGTCACCAAGCCGGAAGAGGTCTTGTCGAGGGCATCCCAGAGCTGCTTCTTGCGTTCCTCGAAGATCAACCAGGCCTGCTTCAAGAAAGCCTCTTCGTCGATCACGCGCTCGTTCAATGCCCAGGTATCCTCCGCCAATCCGAGCGTCGCGAATTTGCCCAAGGTCTTGGCCAAGTAGATGGAGTAAACGAGGGGGTGCGCGATCGGCAGTGCCGGTTTTTCGGGGTCAATATTGATCGGCGTGACGTACAACTCAAAGACGCCATCGGCCCAGGTTTGAAYRTACAAACGSGCRATGCCTTGGCATCCGTCGAAGGGCACCGTCATCCAGGGTGTGTACTCCTGRGGACCGACCGTCACACTRTCCTTGCCCACMGTGATGCGRGCYTTGCGCTTGGATTCGTCCAAWACCACCGAAAAGCCACAGTTCATGGCCTTTCCGTCRGAGCCCTTGGGCCCCTTTAGATTCGATTCCATRCGGCCTTCGCGAACCACRACCTTGAATTGCTGACCCACCACATGGGAGCCCTTGCGCTCCTTSGTCGAGTAAAACGAAAAGGAACCCTGGGTACCCCTAATATCCGGWACGCACATGCCTGAAAGCAAGGTGCCATTCTTRAAGGGTTGAGCGGGGTACGTGATCGGCACGCGCAAKATCGAAGACCAAACCCTYTCAGCGCCCARTAGTTTCCAGAAGGGCTGACTGCGYTGCAAAATCTTGTGCACGGCGCGATTGCCAAAAGGAACTTTGGCGAGGCCCAAGTTCAGGTTGCGCGCCACRCTCCGCGTTTCMGTAGACGAGAGMACCGGCATGTAAGAACATGGATCTCGGGTCAGGAAGTCATAGATGTTATGGCGCGACGCATCGACGCCCGTGGCAAACGAAGACCAGGCTACGGGCGAGATAGACGGCAGCGAAGTTCCAAGCCGGTGGAAGCAGCCCTTGTCGGCAAGACTTTGAAAGTTGGGCATCTTGCCCTGCTTACGATACTTCTCCGCCAAACCTGGGTCGAATCCGTCCAAACCCACGATCACGATTCGCTTGACCTTCGAGGCCCCTTTCTTTCGGCCCCGCACCATGCGCGCAGCAGCCTTCAAGGGCCAAATCAGGATAATGCCGAGTGCCAAAAAGAACGTGCCAAGCAGCACGAACACCGAACCGGCCGCGGCAAATCCGGCACCAGGACCAATGTAGGCTAGAAGGCTCCCAATGAGGGGCTGGGCAAGGCAATCCAATACGGGTTCTGAGAGCATGGTGATAGCAGGTCTGGAGGCCCCTTAGCTTACTCTTCTTTCGTCCGGGCGACACCCTCGTAGACCCTGCGCAACCTACGTTCTGGGGCRCCWTCCTCCATCYTYGCCAAGGCTTCMAGTGTGAGCTYYGRSCCCTTGTCCGAATCCACCCGCACGAGCCGCAGCTCGATCAGGAATCCCC
The DNA here is from genome assembly GCA_016764635.1 of Planctomycetota bacterium. GTDB lineage: Bacteria > Planctomycetota > UBA1135 > UBA1135 > NORP259. Next base: position 3,711 of record JAESRM010000011.1, on the reverse strand, counting down.
CACCAAAAGGGTACGCACCATCATGATCCTGATGAATGCCCAAACTCGGAAGCACGTCGTTCCCTTTGAGCGGCTCAAGTTCGCCTTGATCGAGAATCCCCAGTTCGTCCAAGTAGACCTTCAAGGCTTGTGGACTTTGCGAGGACTCCGCGTGGGCACGCTGGTATCCATCCCGGATGCGAGCCACCGCCAATGTGATGGCCATGTCGCCCACACCGTCGGCGCGGACTTCATGCTCCTGAGCCACGAGCACATCCCCACGCGTGGATCGCTGCCCGAGYAAGGCAATCACCARCACCCCRACYACCGARAYCACCGAGATGCAAGTCGTCATGACGACCCCCCTGCAAGTGGAGTATTCAGCYGAGGATCGGAGGACTTTCATGGGGATTCCTGGAGGAGGAGGTACGCCGGAGGGGGAGGCGTTTGAATGACTCAGGGAGCCATAGGCTCCCTAAGTTGAGTTGAACCTGGCCACCGATGGCGACCAGGTCTTGGTGCTGCTTACCTAAGCGGCGTACGCAGGTGACGGCGGATGGTCAGTTCCGTTTCCGAAGCGATGTCCATCAAAGCCCGTCCCCTGGCGTCATAGTTGATTTGGGTGCCATTGGGGGCCAGAAGCCCCACGTCGGCGGCCACGATCAAACCGTTCACCAGCAAGCGTCCGTTCATGCGGTACTGCTGTGAATCCGGTACGATCCCGAAGATGCTGTTGCTGCTGTAAATCGTTGCGTCGATTTCAACGTCCTCACTCGCATCGCGCTCGTGGGCGATCTTGTTGAGCAAAATCTTCATGCGCCGTGAGTCGATCCAGTTGTTCTTGGGAGTCACACTCACCACCGCAGCCTTCCATGTGCCATCAGGATTGCGCAAGAAAGGATCGTTGGCACTTGTAGGGCGCGCGTAATTCAGTTTCTTCGAATCCCACTTGCCGATCATTTCATCGGCCATCCAAAGACCAGATGTCGGGTCGAAGTACCCGTCCTTGTTTGCAATCGGAACGTAGGAGCTCGGGTCGAAGGAGTAGTATCGAGGCATGAAACCGACACCCTTGTAGTTCGGATTCGGATACTGAATGGCCTGCCACTCGTAGATCGGATCCACATGCTCCTTCTGGTAGGACTCACCCGTTTTGACCCATCGCGACTTCTTGACGTCCTTCGTACCCGTCAACGTCTTGGTCTTCTCATCCACCCAGTAGTCGTAGTCTTTAACCTTGACGTTCCACTCCTTAAAATAGGGTGCGGCCTTGCCATTGTCTTCTTTGACCCACTTGTACTTGGTTTTCTTGATCTTGTTGCCGGTCTTCACCCACTTGTAGGTATTGACCGATTTCCAGTAGTACTCCTTCTCGTACTTGTATTTGGTCTCGTACCAAATATTGTCGCCAGTCTTCACCTTCTTCTTCTCGCCGGGCAAGGTCACCTGGGTCTTGATCCACTCCATGCGGTTGAAAGCGGACATTTCCTCAAGGATGAAGTTGAAGCTTCCACTGCCCCAACCATTGGCCTCGCGCCCCTGGTTCCATGCTGCACGATAGTAATCGCCCATCATCACGTTTCCACCAGCCGCGATGGCGAGGATGTTGTTCGTGCCATCTTGGGAGACTCCGAATGTGCGGTCACCATGGGAGTTTTCACCGTCCAAGTACTTCACATCCGTCGGCATGTATACGTTACCGGAGACGCGCAAACCGCCCTTTCCCTTCACATAACCACTGATAATGAGGTCACCATCAATGGCCACGTCACCGTTCAAGATGATCGGATTTTCTTTTGTTCCGTGGAGATAGACATTGCCGTCGGTCCGTCCGTTCAAGCCGGCGGTATTGCCTGCCATGAGGTCATTCAGCTTCTTGCCCGTGNKMMKSCSATMCTGNNCCRRCCMCCYMCWATNSAYAKRRRYSYMKCYGCCYGNKMTCNWYSSMGWCWTGNNMGCAACCGTCGTGTCAAACTCGTTGGGGTCAACCCTACGGTTGCCACCAAATTCAGGGGTCGGTTGCCCGGTTGCCAAATCAATTCCACCGTTGTCAGCAAACGGAGACGGGAACGAATCGGGCAAAGCACCGTCCACCTGCGACTCCATACCATCGGAAAGGTAATCCAAGTAGAGGTTTTCCATCGGCATAGGATCCAGCGCGCTAGCCGGGCTCAATGAGCCATAGGCCAGCCCACCCCAAGCATCCTGCTCCAATGCTCCATCCGCTCCAAACTTTGCGGCACGCAGACTCAAAGAATGCCAATCCGTGATTCGCGAGCCATCTTCGAGCACGGCATCACCACCCATGTACACGGCCCCCGCAATCTGCGAATCAGGGTCGTTACGCACATGGAACGTCTCGATGCTACCCAAGCGAACCCGGCGGAAGCTGTCAAAGGCCACTGAATTCGTGTTGTAGAAGCGATCTACATTGTCGATCGACGTATGGCAAAGCAAGCAGTTCACGTTGTTCGCCAAGAGGGCAAACTCGGTTCCTTCCCATTCCGCTGCAGCGATTTCGTACACGTGCTGGACCCTAAAATTGGTGGTCTGCTGGCCGTTCTTCTCACCGTGGCTGCTGGTCGCACAATCCACGAAAAGGCGCGTGGTTCCAAAAGCATCCTCGCGCCGAACATTCAAACTGTCCACTGCGACGCCATCCACGATGTAGGTGCCATCGACGGATTGATGGAGCCCGGCGGCGACTCGGTAGTCGCTCCCTTCGCCTTGGCCCGCTTGATTTTTGATCCCTTTAGCTTCCAAGAATGCCTGGAATGCCAGCAGCCCACCCTCGCCATTGGCTTGTCTAGCGAAGCCGGTCCATAGATCGTTGGCCGCGATAGACACCGCGGTTTCGGCCGCCGTTTCGACCTTAAAGTCAGCCACCTGGCGGTCCGTCCACTTGGATGAATCAACGGACGCGGACAGCAATGTCAGCATCATGACGCCTATAACAGCCACGGCTGAGATAGCCATAATCATGGCGGAACCCTCTCTTGCTCCAGACGGCCCAACAGGCCTACTACTAGATTTGGGCCAATAGAGACCCCTTCTCAAATTGCGATTGTTCGTTTGCATCATTCCCTTCATCCCTCCTCAGGGTGGCGCCCAGGTGGACAGAAAGCCGGACTACGTCCGTCATTCATCGGCACATCAGCCCTTCCAGGTAAAGCCCATGTCCAACAAAGCACGTTCCTAATAGTTCGACTGTTTCTCGGAGGAAGGCACAAGTGATTCTCCAATTTGGACGAAGAGGACGGGAACCCTATATGCCCACGGTGCACATGAAGTCCATTCGAACCAACCCCCAACGTCGCCTCCAGAATCGCGGTGGCTTCAGCCTCGTCGAAGTGATGATCGCGACCTGCGTTCTGACCATCGGCCTCCTGGCCCTCTCGTCGACCTCGGTGGTCATCCACTCGCTAGACCGCGCCGACGAAGCCCGCGGCAGTGCTGCCAGCGCCATGCAGCGAGTCATTGAGCGCACCAAAGCGCTTTCTGGCCGGTCCGTTGTAGATCCCGCCGGCTGGTCCAACGTGCTCACCACTGCCCTACGACCTGGCGGTTCCATTGGCGACGTCTTCGACGTGCCAGGATTGGACCCTTGGCTGGGCAACCCCAACATCGGAACCGTCCTCATCATCACCGATGAGACCCTGACCGACGCCGATATTGGGATTACGTTGGGCATGCCCCGAGACCTCAATGGCGATGGCGACGCAACGGATATTG
>JAESRM010000230.1 GCA_016764635.1 Planctomycetota bacterium | reverse complement strand
TGTGCGCTTGGCAAAAGGTGCTGTCGAAAACTTCAACGGCCTCCTCTCGCTGGTCGCCTGCCGATCGTCGAATGGGCCCACCTATCGCCTTCCCGATTCCTATGGAGCCGAGCAGATTCCGCGGGTGATCGCCGCTGCGGATGAGGACTTGGCCGTCGCCCAGGATCCGGGTTTGGCTTTCGCTCGCTTGCAAGTGGCCTTCGAAACCGCTGGAGCGCGTGGCGAAGCTGGACAAACCCTGGAGCGAGCTCGTTCGGCCGCCGCAGAGGTCCTTCTACAGGAATTCCGCGACGACGACGTCCCTCCCGGGTACTACAAGCGCTTGATCGATGCGAGCCTGCAACGCAACTTGGCCGTACGCTCAAGAATTGCCCAAGCGCGCTCCTATCTGAATCGCGGTGAGCGACTCAAATCATTCAGGCTGATCAAAGCCCTGGACCGGGATTATCCCTTCCACGCAGAACGCGCGTCTTCGGGCGACGTGCTGGCCGATGCCGGACTCAGCTTGGCCAAGGACCGCGGCCGCTATTCGCTCATCTTCCGATACAGGGTTCTGGCTCCCGAGGTGCTGGAGTACTTGACGACCCAATACCCCACCCACGAAGCCGGTCCCCAAGCCTATGAACACCTCGCTCGCCTCTATGTGGAAGCGGGCGAGTTGGAGCTCGCGATCCAACGCCACGAGGACTTGATCGTGTACTTCGGGGATTCGCCCAAGGTGCCCCACAGCCGTGCCGAAATCCCTAGCCTGCGCCTGGACCTCATTCAAAGGGCTGATTTCGACCGACGCCCCATGGAGTTGGCTCGCCAGGAATTGAGCTCGTGGCTGGAAGCCTACGGAGGCAAAGACCTGGAGGATGAAGACCGTGTGCGTCAAAACTTGCTGCTCGCCATCCGCCAGCTCTCCCAGCACGACTCCACCGTTTCCGGGTTCTACCAGACCGTTGACAATGCATCCGGCGCCGAGCTGCATGCGCGTCGCGCGTTAGAACTTGCCCGCGAAGGTGGCTCCGAGCCGCAAATTACCGCCGCCCAAGAGGTCTTAGACCGCCTCATGCAAACACCCGCCCCGGCCCCCGAGGCCCCGGTCATCACCCCATGAAGAGCCCCCTCAGCCCCAGGCTTGCGCAAGGTTTCGGCCTGCGCCTCGCGGGACGCATCGCCCTGGGCCTTTTCGCTTTCCAGCTCTCCTCCTGCGCCTACCGGGCCGGATTTGATCTACCKGAMCGATTCTCATCCTACGGGGTGGAAATYTTCGCGAATTCAAGCCGGGAACCAGATCTSGAGCGCGCCCTTCACACGGCGYTGACCCGCACGCTCGCCGACAGCGCAGGGGCCCGAATTGTGCGTCCTTCCCTGGCCCAAGCCGTCATACGAGGTCGCATTGTGACCAGCGAACGGCGTGCAGGAATTCGAAGTTCCCAAAACGAATGGTTGGAGTCAGGTAAGCGAATTCTGGTGCAAGCCGAGCTGGTCGACACCGCCAATGGGGCCGTACTGGCCCGAACCCGCACTTTCGTCCAGGTGGGTTTCGTTTTTAAAGCCCACGGCGGCGAAGCCGAAGCCCGGGATTTTGCCCTGGAGAATGCTGCCCAGCGCCTCGTGATCGAGCTATTGCAGAAACTAAATGCAATGGAGTCCGAACAAGGCCCCGCCCAGGACACCCCGCAAGCCATTGACGCCACCGAGTAATCCTAGGACCCACCCCTGATTCCAGGGGTGACCTTCGATCCCGCGAATCCCCACGAATCCTTCGGGAACGGGGCAGCGGACTTTTCCCCCATCCCACCAGCCCTTAGACTGAGAAGGACTGCCGCTTGCGCCCCTCCATAGGGATTCCCCCCTGGAGAAGGAACCGCATTCGGTCGATAGAATGCCCATGTCGGACCCTAAGCCGCCCGCCCCCGAAAAGGGGGCCCGCCCCAGGCCTTTTGGCCCTTTCCTCCTGTTCCTCACCGTTCTGGTGGTGGTTCTGATCGCCTTTGGTGGATCACAAGCCAGCAAGACCAAGGACCTGAGCCAGGRTCAATTCCTCTACTACTTGAACGTGGGCGAAGTCTCCACGCTCAAGACGCTCGACCAGGGTGATGTGGTTGGAGATTTGGACTCAGGAACCTCGTTCCGTGCCTCTTTCCACAACCTGGAAACCCGCGAAGCGGAGTTCCAGCAGCTCAAGGCAGCCCCAACGCCCACACAGATCCCGGCCTCGAGGCTCGAAGCGATCTTGGATCCGACCGGCGACCCGCTCTTCTTCCCCAAAGAAGCCAAGCACCTCACAACCTTCAAGTATGAGCGGCCCAAAAGCGACGACCCTGAAGGTGAAGAGGGCGGAGGCTCCCAGCTCAGCCCCACCCAGCAAGCGACCCAGGCCGACTTCCTTTTGGTCACCGGCACCGCGGCCCCCCTGCGCTCCTGGGGTTCCTCGGCTGACATGCTTTCCAATACACCCGGCACCGAAGGCGGGTTGATGCGCTTCAAGATCGTTGGGTCATCGGTCTCGCTCGAAAAGAAGCTGGCCGCGATGGGAGTTCAAATCGAAGCCCTGACCTTCGACATCACCCCCGACAGCGGAATGCGTCACACGCAAACCGACTCGACCCTGAGCAACATGCTCATGCTGTGGGGACCCTGGCTGCTCATTCTGTTCGTGTTCATGCTCTTCATGCGCCAAATGCGCAACCAGGGCGGCGGCTCTGGGGTCATGAGCTTCGGTCGCTCCCGTGCGACTTTGTACAACAAGGAAAATGACACCGGCGTTTCGTTCTCGGACGTTGCTGGTGCTCAAGAAGCCAAAGCGGAAGTGCGCGAGGTCGTTGAATTCCTCAAGAACCCGGAACGCTTCACCACGATTGGAGGCCGCATTCCCCGCGGCGTCATGCTCGTGGGCCCTCCCGGTTGCGGCAAGACCCTGCTGGCCAAGGCCATCGCAGGCGAAGCAGAAGTCCCCTTCTACTCCATCTCCGGTTCGGACTTCGTTGAGATGTTCGTGGGTGTCGGCGCAAGCCGCGTGCGCGACCTTTTCAAGCAGGCCCGGGAGAACTCCCCCTGCATCATTTTCCTGGACGAAATCGACGCGGTCGGCCGTCGCCGTGGAAGCGGCATGGGCGGTGGACACGACGAGCGTGAACAGACGCTAAACGCCATCCTGGTGGAGATGGACGGCTTTGGCACCGACGACGGTGTGATCGTTGTGGCCTCTACAAACCGGCCTGATGTGCTGGACCCGGCCCTCTTGCGACCCGGTCGTTTCGACCGTGAAGTCACCATCGATCTACCCGATTTGGAAGGCCGCCTGGCGATCCTCAARGTGCACCTCAAGAAGGTCAAGCTGGCCGACGAAATCGAYACMGCSCTGCTSGCCAAGAGCACSCCSGGTTACTCCGGYGCMGAYCTTGCYGCCATCGTCAACGAAGCCGCCATCATGGCTGTGCTTGCAGATTGCGACACGATCCACATGGAGCACCTGGAAGAAGCCACCACGAAGGTTCGTTACGGCCGCAAGAAAACCTCCATGAAACTGGGAGAGGACGACCTGCGCGAAACGGCCTACCACGAGTCTGGACACACGCTGGTCGCCGCCAAACTCGAGCATGCRGACCCGCCGCACAAGGTCACGATCGTGCCCCGCGGTCGATCCTTGGGCTCTACCCAAATGCTGCCCGAGCGTGAATCCTACAGCTACGGTCGCAAGAAGATGCTGGCCGAATTGGCCGTGCTATTCGGCGGTCGTGCCGCCGAGGAACTCTATTGCGGGGACATCTCTTCAGGCGCCAGCAGTGACATCCACCGGGCCACGCGACTCGCGCGCTCGATGGTCATCGAGCTCGGCATGAGCGACCGGGTGGGCCCCGTCAATTACGCGGAACGCGAGGGATCTGACTTCCTCGGCACCGAGGTGATGGGCAGCAAGCGCCACTCCGAGGAGACCGCCCGGGTCATCGACGAAGAGATCGAACGCATCCTGCGCGAGGGTTACGCCCTGGCCCTAAAGATCCTCAAAGAGGAGAAGGATGCGGTCGAGCGACTCACCCAAGCCCTACTCAAGTACGAGACTTTGGACCGCGGTGAGATTGAAAGCCTGATCGAAGGTGCGGACCCGGAAACCCTCCGGCCCGAGCCGCCCAAGGAAGAGGATCCWGCACCGCCCGCGGYGGAAGCGACCTCSGACGCGGAAGCCAAGGCTTCCGATAAGGACGACCTGCCCGGCTTCTCAGGCGAAGCTGGCCTCTCCCCGGCCTAACCCGAGACTGGCCCTTGTCCCCCTTCAAGCGCCAATCCCTCGTGGGCCATTCCAACGCCGCCCCCTGGCAAGAGCTAGCCTCCCCGGCAGCCTTGGCCTTGGGGCCGCGCTGGATTGGCACGGGACATGCGCAGGACGGGGCCCCGCTCCAGCAATTCGCGATGGCCCCCATCCGCGCAGGGGACGCCCCGGGGCATGCCTGGCGCGATGAATTGTTGCGGCTGGCCTACGAGCCCCCTTGCGCCTACCGCCCGATGGATGAAAACACACTGGGCGCCCGCAAGGTAGAAGGCCTCTGGAGCTTCTCCGACACCAGTTTGCACGGGGAAGGCGACCTCGCGGCACTGCTCCACACGACCTGGCGAGCCGCCAAGATGAAACCCGGGAAGCCCCGCATCATGGGCATCCTGAATGTGACCCCCGACAGCTTCTCGGACGGTGGCTGCTTTGCAACAAGCGAAAACGCCTTGGCCCGAGCCATGGAAATGCGCGACCAGGGCGCGCAGATCGTGGACATCGGCGGCGAGTCCACCCGCCCGGGCTCCGACCCGGTCGACGCGGAAGAGGAGTGGAGACGGGTGGGACCCGTGATCGAAGCCCTCGCGGGCAAGTTCGACCTACCGATCAGCATCGATACGACCAAGGCCGAAGTCGCGCGCAGGGCCTTGGATTCCGGAGCCGCTTGGGTCAACGACATCAGCGCGGGCACGTTTGACAAGGAGATGCTGCCCCTGGTGGCCGAACGCAACGTGCCCTTCATCGCCATGCACTGCCCCACCACTCCGGACCGAATGCAGCAGGCTGCGACCTACGGGGACGTTGTGGCCGAAGTGACGGTTTGGCTGCGCCAGCGCCTCGTGGCCTGCAAAGAGGTCGGTATTCTGCCTGAAAACCTATGCATTGACCCCGGCATTGGGTTCGGCAAGCACTTGGACCATAACCTGTCCCTTCTTCGGCGACTTTGGGAATTGAAGTCCCTAGGCTGTCCAATGCTCCTGGGTGTGTCGCGGAAGTCCTTTATCGACCACCTTTCGAAAGCCGAAGAGAATAGGACCCCRGGTCAAGGRATCGCCTCACCCGCGGACCGACTGGGTGGCTCCGCCGCCGCCCTGTTCTCCTGTGTTTCCGGAGGAGCCTCCATCCTGCGAGTCCACGATGTGAGCGCCATGGTGCAAGCCGCCCAGGTGGCTTACGCCCTTCAGAACCCCACACCCCACCCCACCTAGTGCCCGAACTCTCCTTGGAAAACGCCTTTCAGGTTCTGATCCTGGTCGGAGGAGTCTACCTGGTGCTTTCCTTGCTGCGTATTTCGCGCGGAAGCGGTCTGGTTCGCGGTTTGGGCGTGGCTTTGCTCGTGGTCGGAGTGGGCCTGTATTCCTTGGCGCGCGCCTGGAACCTGCACGAGCTAGAGCAGATCCTCGACGCCATCTTCGGCGTGGTCATCATGATGCTGGTGGTGCTCTTCCAGCCTGAGCTGCGCCGCGGCATATTGCGACTCGGCGAGCAGGGCCTGCTCAGTCGCTTCCTCAAGACCGATACGAAGGAAACCATCGGGGAGATCGCCACGGCTGTCGGTCGCATGGCCAAGCGCAAGCAAGGCGCCTTGATCGTCATCGAACGACAAACCGCCCTGGACGCCTTTATCGACAAGGGCGTGCGACTCGACGCAGAAGTCGGAGCCTTGCTGCTCGAGAGCATTTTCCAGGACAAGGGCTCCTTGCATGACGGCGCGGTCATCGTGCGCGGGGACCACATCGTGGCGGCAGCCGCCATTCTACCGCTCTCCGAAGACGACAGTCTCAGCAAGACCACTGGCACACGGCACCGTGCGGCCTTGGGCTTGGCCGAGGAGTCCGACGCGGTGACCATCGTGGTCTCAGAAGAATCCGGTGGTATTTCTATCGCCAGCGAGGGCTCCATGATCTCCCGCATTTCAACCAATGCGGTGCAGGAGGCTTTGCAGGAACGCTTGGGCCTCAAATTGGATGCCCAAACGGAAAAGCCGCCTATCGGCAAGGTCATTCGCGCGCTGATAACGGCCCATTGGGCCCAAAAGCTGATCTCTATTGGCTTGGGCTTGGCCATCTTCTTGGCCGCCTACGAAAGGGTCACCGAAATCGCCGAGTTCACCTTGGAAGTAAAGACTGCGGAACCGGGCCAAGCACTCGGAGTCCCCGTGACCCATCAACTTTGGATTCGGCCTCCGGCCTCCGAAATCGAAGGCGGCCCCGAGCTCCGCATCGTCTCCCCCAACGAGCAGGAGCCATTGCACATCATCGTTCGAGGCCCTCGCATTCAGATCCAAGAACTGGGCAACGGCATCGGCGGCATTCTGGAACTCACCCATGAAACCGCCACCAACCGCATCTTAGACGCGGACGAATTCCTGTGGGGCGCTGGCCGAATCATCGAAGGCCTCGAGGTGAGCTGGGACGGACCGCCCCCGACCTTGGCTTTCGAGAGTTACGAACTCCGCACCATGACCCCGCTGCCCAAGCAGGTCTCCCTGTCCCGCGGAGACTTGGGCAACCACCTGGACTTCTCACAGGATGCGCGCTTCAGGCCCAACCAGTTCCAGCTGCTAGGCCCTGTCGATCGCTTCAGCCAACACGAGGCTTCGGGCGAGGATTGGCTCGAGTTCGCCCCTGTCAAGGTCGGCTTCTCCAACGGTGGCTCCTGGACGGGCCCCCTGACRCTGAGCGAGGGACTGCGTGCGGAGGGTTTCGAAATCAAAGGATCGGTCCTGATCGAGGTCAACCTCACACCACACTTCGCTACCCTAGGCGAGATCACCAAGGACCTGGTCCTGGTCACCTTCGACCCTTCCCAGAAGAGTCCGCTGACCCGCTTTCGACGCCCTGACAGCAAGGTGCGCCTGGTGATTTCTGTGCCTCGCCTACTGGACAACCCGACCCAAGAGGAACGCACCAGCCTGTCCATTTTCCTGCGCGATTACGTGGACAAGCACTGCTGGGTTTATGTGGACGTGGACCAACCCAGGGCCGAGGGCTCCATGCTAGCCAACATCGAGGTGAAGGTCCTCGGGGACAGAAACTGGACATCAGGCCTGCCCAAACCGCTTCAGGACCGGATTTCGGCGAACCCGAATCGACTCGAGGAAATACCTTTCAAAGTGCAGCTTCACGCCGAGGACACTACGCTTAGGCTGAGGCCCCTGGACCCTGCGGAAGCGCCGAATGGCGAGACCGGGGCGAACTCTCCCCAGGACTGAATTCATGAGTGACNNGCGRTNYKKTSGNNCGGATKKCAYCYKGNNGGCCWAKSCGSMKMSSGTTKKTYRKCCGCGGAAGGCACAACGCAAATCGGATGGGCCGTGGGCACCGCCCTCGTTCAGTTCAGGAGCGGCAAGACGCCTATCCGGGCCCTGCTAGCCCACGACGGTCGTAGATCCGGCCCCTCCCTGGAAGCCGCACTGGCGCGCGGGCTGTCCGCCGCTGGCATCGAGTCCGAAAGTGCCGGTCTGCTGCCCACCCCCGGCTTGGCTTGGCTCACGCGCCATGAGGACTACTCGCTCGGCATCATGGTCAGCGCCTCCCACAATCCGGCACAGGACAACGGCATCAAGGTCTTCAACGGCCAGGGCGACAAACTAGCCGACCAGGTACAGAGCCAAATCGAAGCCCTGCTGCACGGCCCGAGCGGCGAAGTGACCTTCCCCGAAACGCCCCGACCCAAGCACAATCCGAGCTTGGAAGCCCACTACCTCAAGCACTTGGAACGCACCTGGGGCAGGGACTTGGATCTCAACTCCATGACGATCGTCGTGGATTGCGCCAACGGTGCGGGCAGTCGCTCCGGACCCAAAGCCCTCGGCAGGCTTGGCGCCAAAGTGCACGCCATCGCCGATGAACCCGATGGGGAAAACATCAACAAGGACTGTGGATCCACCCACCCCGAGGCTCTCATCGCCGCCGTGCGTACGCGCAAGGCCGACGTAGGCATAGCCCTGGACGGGGACGGGGATCGCTGCCTGCTGGTGGACGAGCTGGGCAACCTGGTCGACGGGGACGCGATCCTTATGATCCTGGCCCTTCAAGCCCAGGCCCAAAAAGAATTCAGGGACCCGCGCATCGTCGCCACGGTGATGAGCAACCGCGGCCTGCATCGCGCCCTGCGCGATGCAAAAGTGGGCGTGATCGAAGTCGGAGTCGGAGACCGCAATGTGGTGGAAGCCCTGCGCAAGGAGAACCTCGACATCGGCGGCGAGCAGTCCGGCCACGTGATTCTTGGCCAGCGCAACGACTTCATCGGGGACGGCATGGTGACGGCACTCGCCGTGCTGCGCGTGGTCAAAGCCACGGGCAAAACGCTTTCCGAGCTCACTGCGCCCTTTAAGAGTATGCCTCAGATCCTGCTCGGCGTGCGCGTGGACAGCAAACCGGCGTTGGACACCATCGCTGGTCTCACGCAACTCCTCGATGCCTGCACCGAAGAGCTGGGAGACGACGGTCGAGTCCTTCTGCGCTATTCGGGCACCGAAAACCTGGCCCGCGTCATGGTGGAAGGTTTGGATGCAAAGCGCATCAGGACCCAGGCCGAAGAACTCGCGCACGTCATTCGGGAAGCCATCGGGTCCCGCTAGGCCCATCCGATGGATACCCCTTCTGGCAAGTCGCAGGCTTTCGACATCGCCCTGGAAACGTCTACGCGCCGGGCATCCTTGGCCATTTGCAAATCTGGGTCCATCGAAGTGGATTATCTCGCTGACAATGTGGCCCATGCCAGCGACCTGCTTCCCCTACTCGGCAAGAGTTTGGACAAACTTGGGTTGCAGCGGGCAGGCATGCGCAGTATTCACGTGGGCATTGGACCGGGCAGCTACACGGGCTTGCGCGTGGGCTGCACGATTGCCCTGGGCCTAGCTGAAGGTTTGCAGGTCCCGCTGGTCGCAGTGCCTTCGGTGGCTGCAACCGCTTGGCTCGCATTGCAGCCCGGCGAACGTGGAACCGTCGTACTAGATGCCAGGGGCGGTGCGCTTTACCTGGCCTCATACCTGCGCGAGGAACAAGGCCTGCGGATCGAAGTGCCCCCGACGCGCCTCAAACTGGCCGATGCACGAGCCTTCGAAGTGCCCGAGGGGTACCTACTCGGAGAGCAAAAAGCCCTCGGTTTGATTCATGGCGAAGAGCGGTCTACGCACCCTTGGCGCATCGACTCGCTCCCCCACGCTGGAGCCCTTCTACACCTGGGCCTGCAGCTGATGGCGGCCCAAGGGCCCAGCACGCCCGAGCAAGTGCGCCCGCTCTACATGGCCGACTTCGGGGCCTAATTAGGGCATTGCGCCCATTCCGCCCCCGCTTCAGGCTGCCCCAAAACAAATCGGGCTGCCCTCCAAGATTGGAGGGCAGCCCGAATATTCGTTTCAGACCAAGATGGCCCGACCCGGAAACCTAGAGAATCCTAGAGATCCTGGGGACGCAGGGTGCGACGGCCGTTGGACTCGGCGCGAGCTTCTGCGGTGGCGATCATGGCGCGAACGGCCACGTCGAGGGCCGAGTAGAAGTCGCCGGAGACGTTGATACCAGCAGCGGCCTTGGTGCGGCTCTTGCTGATGATCAGATCACCCGTGGCTTTCTTCTTGCCGCGCTTGGCGCCAACTTTTTTGGATGCGGCCTTCTTAGTGACGGCCTTCTTCTTAGTGACAGCCTTCTTCTTGGTGACGGCTTTCTTTTTGGCTTTACGTGCCATAGTGCGGGTTCCTTTGCCGCCCTGAGCGGCGTGGTGGACTGATGCTCGAAATGAGCAACGGAGTTCTGTGACGCACACGTAGAATGAAAACCGCGAAAGGCCGTGTCAACGCCTTCATTCATGGAATAGCGCTAAAATTTGGCCTTTCTTGACATAAGCCTCAAAAACGAGCGGACCGCAACGGCCAAATTCGGCCCCGTATGACCCGATTGGCGCACTTTTCGAGTTGTGAGTCGATGTCGCAAGCGGCGAAATTTGGCTGCAAACATACTTGTGAATAAATGAATCATGCTTCGCACTACAACGCCGCAATCACGGCAGCGGGTAGATTCACACATGCGCTCAACCGGTGAATGAGGCCCGATTCGGGGATTTTTGGGCAAAWTYMCCGGCAAACCAGAGCGCAGCGATGYCCGAGCGTGGACATCGGTTTCCAACGCCCCCCCCGCCCGGCTATCTTGTCCGTATGAATGCGAAGCGGGTGTGGGCAGAAATCAATTTGGATGCCCTCGGGCACAACCTGGCTTGCATTCGCAACACAGTCGGAACCGGCGTTCGCATCATGCTGGTTGTTAAGGCCGACGCCTATGGGCATGGTTCGGTCGGAATTGCCCACCACGCCGTGCGCTCTGGTGTCGGCGCCTTAGGCGTGGGAAACTCCGCGGAGGCCCTAGAATTGCGGCACGCTGGCATCCGTGTCCCGATCCTCGTCCTCGGAACCGTGGTAGATGAGGAGTTGCGCGATTGCTTGGGCTACGACATCCACGTGGGACTGCACGCAGGTGACCGGGCGCGGGCCCTGGCAGAGCTGGCCCAACGCATGGGCTGCAAGGCCAAGGTGCACGTCAACGTGGACACGGGAATGGGTCGCTTGGGTGTGCCCCCCGCCCGCGCACTGCGCCTGCTCGAGGAGATCCACAACAACCCCAACCTTCAGTTGGCCGGGGTCATGACCCATTTGGCCGCCACGGATGGGGCCCAAGACCCCAAAGGACTGCTCCAGTCGGCGATGTTCGATCGCTTCCTCACCGCTGCGCGCACGATCACCCAGGACTTGGGCTGGATTCACCTTTCCAACTCCGCGGGCATCTTCACGGGCCTTGGCAGCCGCTAYGACACSGTYCGCCCCGGCTTGGCKGCCTATGGSGTKCTRCCCGACTCGATCAARACCGAAACCYCGCTGCTSCCCGTCATGGGCYTGCGCAGCCAAATMGTCTTCTTGAAGGACCTGCCCGCAGGGACCCCYGTCGGCTACTCCTCCACCTGGCATGCGYCCAGCGCAACACGYATCGCAACCYTKCCCATTGGCTACGCCGACGGGCTCCCTTGGCGMKCTGCRGARGGCGGCGAGGTGCTGATCMGAGGGCAACGCGCCCCCATCGTYGGGCGCATCTCCATGGACTACACGACCGTAGACGTGGGCCACATCCGMGACCTCCAAGTCGGRGAGACCGCCACCCTGATCGGYCGCGACGGCGATCAGGTCATCACGCTCTCCGAGCTCGCCGAAAAGGCGGGCACCATYCCCTATGAGATYTCCTGCTCGATTGGCAGGCGGGTGAGYCAGGTRTTTGTGGGCGGGGAACARGTCTTTGTGCCTGGCCAAGCCAACCACCTTTCGACTCCGCCCCCGGTCTCTACGCAACTGCCCGCGCCCACCAACGTCAAGGCATGAGGTTAGCGGTCACCCCTAGCCTCCACCCCCGCACAAGGGTCAGCGGTCTGGATTGTTATACTTTCGATGGAGGCTCCACCGGCCTCCGCAACTCCAGGGAACACGGGTCACCCAAGGACTGAGCCAAAAGGCATGCAGGAAGGATCTTCAAAACCGAAACAAGCCAAACAGAGCGGGAGATCCTCCCGTGGTCTGCCGTGGGAACGCTTGGGCGCGCTCGCTGGCTGGGCGGCCATACTGCTTTTCATCGGAATCGCTTTTGTGGAGAGCACGGGCATCCTAAGCCGCTTGGTGCAGCGCCGGGCCCAGGCGGCCCTCACCCCGCTCGGCCTCACCGCGGAGTTGGGCGACTCAAGAATCGGTTGGCTGTCGCGCAGCTTGAACGTTGCCGACATTCGGGTGATCGGTGCAGCGGCCCCAGAAGAGATGGAATTGGCCATCCGGGACATGCGTTTGGTCTTGGGATTCAGCTTCTCCACCGGATTCTATCTGGAACGTATTGAAGCCAAGGGCGGGCACCTACACCTCTCCGAAGCGAGCATCCGCCTTTTGCGCGAGCAGTTTGCGGGAACCAATGCAAAGGATCGCACGAGCAAGCCCGGGCCGCAGGTGCAGCCCCATGTACTAGTTGAAGGTCTGAGCCTCGTATTCTTTGATGGCGTGAAGAGTTGGGACCAGGGCAGTGTGTGGGCCGAGAACGACCCCAGCGACGAGGGTTTATCCCTGTGGGCGCGCTGGCTGCTCCCGACCCTGGAGACCCCAGCGAGTGACCGTCCAAGGATGGGTTCAGCGCAGCAGCTCGTGGCCCGGATCCGCAAATTGCAAGGCTCTCCGATGCGCGTACAATTGCAGGCCCAGGAAATCGACCTTGCGGTCACCCACCTGTCCCCGGTGCTGTCCCGCTGGCTTCCCAAGTGGCAGTGCGACTCCCTTCAGGGTCGGGTTTCGTTCGACGCGAGCYTGCGRATTCCGCTCGCGACAAAAGACACGRCCAGCGCGAAGTGGAAACTCAAAGTTCGCGACGGCTACGCGCCGCTCACCCCTCCGGGCAAGGACCAGCAAACCCTGCAGAATCTAGACGTGGATTTGGAAGGGACATTCGTGGGTCGCCATGCGCAAGCTTGGAAGCAGCGAGATGCGTGGCAAGGTCGGGGCCAAGTCCTCACGCGCTGGAACGAGGTCGACCTACGGCTCCAAGCCCTGCTCGGATTGAATGCTAGACCCGATAGCTTGGCCGATTTCTGGCTACAGACCGAGTCCCTTGAGATCTCCGAAGAGTTCTCGGAGAATCTAGGCAATCCAAAACTCGTGACCAACCTACGCGGCATGCTGGAACCGGAAGGCCCCATCGCCCTGGCGATCGGCGTGCGCCTGCCCAGCGATCTGGAGTGGCTGAACGAAAAAGTACCGCACCTCCCCCTGGCCGTGCATGTGGAGTCCACGGGGACCCTGTCCCTGGCCTACGCGGGCCCGCCCAATTACTTGAGTGAAGGCCAACGCAATGTGGGATTCCCCAGGCGTATCGATGGAGCCGAGGGCAAGGTGATCTTCATATCCTCACCCGGCCAAGAGCTTTCCGAGCGGACGGGAATCTACGATGTGCAAGGCACGGTAGGCACGGGCCGGACTGAAGTTCACGGCGGGATTTGGTCCCCTTTGATCGACGTGGAGACCCGAGCACTGCGCCGCTCAAACCCCAAGGCGTTCCCCCTCCTGGCTTCGACCCGCTTAGCCGTTCGTGGCTACAACCTCACCTTTGACGAGCCCATGCTCGAAGCATTCGAGGGCATGGGCGGCGTGGAAGGCAGCCAAAAGATCCTGGCGGACTTCACTCCCCGAGACGGCAGCATCGATCTGACTTTGGACTTTTGGGGACACCGTGGAAGTTTCAGCCCACACTCGAGACTTGAGATTCAGGCCAGCGCGCTATCCGCTCGCTGGGAGCCTTTCCCGGTCCCGCTTAAGGATGTTTCCGCCTCGGTCGTACTGATCACCGACGACCGCAAGAGCGAGCGGGCCCACAGCCAAGTTCAATACTCGGTCTCCGGCACCAGCCCGGTTTCGCGCGCCGCCCTGCAAGTCCAGGGCCACGCCGTTTCCAGCGGAGGGCGATCGACCCGCGCCTGGACCCAACTGGACGCTCCTGAAATCAATCTACGGTCCAGCGCGCTCAAGGTCGCACTCGATGCCGTTGATAGCGATATTCGATCCGTTTTCGAACAAGCTCACCTGACCGGTTGGCTGGACCTGGTTCTGCAAACGGTGCAAATCCAAGGGCACGACCCGATCCTCACATTTGCGGAAGCCCGGCCCCACGGCGAAGGACTGCGCGCTTTGCCCGGCGCCTTCCCCATCGAAACCAATTCCATGCAAGGGCGTATTCTGGCGCGCTCGCAAATCGAATCGGGCAAGGAAGAAGTGCAACCCGAAGACGTTCTGCTCTGGACTCGCACCCATATCCTGGGACGCTTTGGATCGCGCACCCAACCCTTCCCGCTCGCCATCCTGGTCACAAGCGAGCCCGACAAGGCCGCTACAGGTTCCGTGGCCGTGGCGGACATCGACATACTGTCCCCGCTCATCGTCGGCGCCATCGGCCAGTACATGGCCGCTGACCGCGAACGCTTCCAAGCCTTCGATCCCGATTCCATCCCCATGGAAGGTCGCATCAGCGGCTCCTGCGATCTTCTCTTTGCAGCACCAGGCGAAAACTCCAGCCCCGAGCTCGATGTGCGCTTGGAGCTAGACTTGGCACGCTTTGGACCCGATGGCAAGGACTTGCTGCGTGACCTCAAAGGCCAGGTTTCCTGGTCCAAGGAATCGGGAGCCTGGACCGGCCAAGATCTCACCGGTCTGCTGGGCGACACCCCCATCGAGCTGCATTACCTCTCCGTGCAGCCCGAGGATTCTGGCACCCAGGTGGTCTTGGACTTTTCGGCAACCGGACTCCCCATCGACAGCCAGCACCTGGAACCCTTCCTCGAGCCGGAATTACTGCGCACCCTGATCACCGAATTGGGGGCCAAGGGCAGCTTCGACGTGGACCGCGGACACCTCACCATCTACATCCCCGACAACGGCCCGCCCGCCCTGCGCTTGCGAGGTCAGGTGCGCCTGCACGACGCGTTCATTCGTTTGGGTTTGCCCGTGGAAGTGGAGTCCACGCGCAGCCTGTTCTTGGACCTGCACTACGAAGGCAGCCACGTACGAGCCCGCGGAACCATTGAGGGCTTGGTGGGCCACGTGGCTGAACGACGCATCGAAGACGCCAACTTCCAATTCACCTACGTGGCGCCGCGCTTGACCATCGAAGAATTCGAAGGCTCCTTCGAAGGCGGAAGTTTGAAATCTCTCGGAGCTGACGCCGACGGGCCTGCAGGCTTCTTCGCGTTGGACCTGGAGCCTCCCTTCCGCTTCTCTCTTTCCGCAGCCATGAGCAAAGTGGACGTGGGCCAACTACTGGCCGGCGTCTTCAACTCGGACTTCGCCAACGAAGGTTTACTAGACGGCAACCTACGCCTGAACGGAGACGTGGACAATCTCACCCGGGTCCGGGGCCGGGGCCATGCTCGACTCTCCGACACCGCGCTCTGGGCCATCCCCGTTTTCCAATCCCTGTTTTCACAACTAGGGTTCGACACCACCGCCACTTTCAAACTGATGCAGTCCGGCTTCGTCGTCGGAGATGGGCGGATCGACCTCCATCAAATGCAGATCAAGAGTGACCTCTTGTCTTTGATCGGCAAGGGCTGGGTGGACTTCGAAGGGGAACTCTCCCAGGACCTAGAGGTGCGCTACAGCTTGGTCGACCGGCTGGGTCCCTTCACCAAGCTCGTGTACCTGATCCAGAACAGCCTGCTTCGCATTTCAATCCGCGGGGACATGGCGCGGCCACGGGTTGTCCTGAACGGCTTGTTCTCGCAATTGATGCGTGGACAGAAGGGCGAGAGGCAGCTCCCCCTTCCTGGTTTGAGCGATCTACCCAAGAGCTTCTGATACTTCGGGTAGGCTAGTCTAGGGTTTCGCGGTGCTAAGCAGCCATTCCGAGCCTCAGTAGGGTCTTTCGAG
>JAESRM010000010.1 GCA_016764635.1 Planctomycetota bacterium | reverse complement strand
AGGCACGCGTTTGCGCGCAGCACAACGATTAGCTGCATGGCGTGAAGTAACAGCGCGCAGCGCTACCCACCGGTCGGTTATCCCCGTCCACCACAAAAATGCCGAGGTCCTCCTCGGCGGCGTCGCCTAACTTTTTGACCTCCTTGACCACGTCTCCCAAGCGCTTACCGAGCTCGACCGTGATCATTTCTGTGGCCATGATGCCGCCGGCGCTCTCCGGGTCGTAGGCGATGAGCTCGCGCAGCTCCTCCGCCGCCTCGGCATCCATGCTGGAGAGCACATCCTCGACGACCCGATCGTCGGCCTCTGCGAGCAGGTCGGCCGCTTCGTCCGAAGGAAGCTCCTCAACCACCTCGCGCAGGTCCGGCGAGGACATGTGAGCCACCAGGTCCGCGGTCAACTCATCTTCTGCGTCCTCCAGAATATCCGCTTGCTTGTCCGCTTCCAGAATTGAAAAGACTCGCCAAGCGTCTTCTTCATCCACCTCCACCAACCAGGCCGCCGCATCTCCCGAGTGAGCCTCAGCCAATACACCTGCAGCCCGCTCGGGGGATACCTCGAGCAAGTCTAGAAAGCGTTTACGGCCGCCGTCCTCTTCTTTGGGTGTAGATACCATGATTTAGGGATCGCTGTTCGGCCGCGGAGTCCGGGGGCATTCGCCCGCTAGAGGTCCATTGCCCTAGTGGGGAAGCAGGGCGCAGCCGATGACGGTATCGTGCAGCAGTACCTGGGCTTGAGCAAGGCATTCGCGGCTCACAATGAAAGTTTGCCCATGTTCTCGTACACCCCAGTGGGCCTGACGAACCTCGAAGCCCGCGCCCCCCATGGTCTCCAGCACCCGCCTCAGGAGGTCGGGGTGCGCCCCCAATCCATGCCCGACCAAAGAAATGGAGGCCTCATCCATGGAGATGCGCGTAGGAGGGGGAAGTTGCTCTAGAACAGCCCTAGCCTCCGACGTGTCGTCAAACCAGATTCGCGCCCCCGAGCCGGTCAAAGAGACCTGGCGTGCCACCAAACCTGCGGACCCCAAGCGCACTAATGCCGCGGACAGTTTGGCTTGCACCTTATGCGGACGCTCTGCCCCATAGTCCAGGCCGATCAACTTTGGGCGGCAGGCGAGTGCGACAGGTCCCTCTCGAATTTGTTCTGAGGATATGCGCGTCCCCCCATGATCCAAATCCAGGTAGCTGCGCACCAAAACCTCACACGACAGTTCGGAAGCTTTTTGTAGAGAGGCCTCGTGCAGCACCTGGGCGCCGCCGAAAGCCAATTCGCGAGCCTCACCGAAAGAGAGCTGATCGATTGGGCGAGCCGATGACACCCAGCGCGGATCCGCTGTATGAATGCCGCGAACATCCTTCCAGTACTGCAAGCGATCGGCGTCCACGGCGGCCGCGATCACGGCCGCGGTCAAGTCAGATCCATCGCGGCCTAACGTGGTCAGATTTCCACCCGAGTCTTTTGCCAGGAACCCGGTCACAACGGGCACGCCTTGAACCTGGGCCAGGGCTTGACCTACACGTTCAGGGACCCGGTCCAAGAGCCGCGCCATGCCAGGTGTCGATTCGGTTTCAAAGCCTAAATCAAACGCATCCACTGGGGTGGCTGGGACGCCTCGCAGGCACAATGCATGGGCAAAAATCCGCGCGCTCATGCGCTCGCCAAAGGATAAGACCARGTCTCGRGTSGCCGGTTGMAGGGAGCCCTTCTCTTGGATCTCGGTGAGCAGCAGGTGYAATTCACGCCARAGRCGCTGCAATARGTCRGGAGRCAACCCCAATTGAGCCACCACRCTGCTRTGSCGGATTCGCAGGGCWCGGGCRTCAAARCGACCGGCAAGCGCGGCCTCWAGCGYCTGYAGGAGCTGGTCMGTAACRCCGCCCAGRGCACTTACAACCACGATTGGGCGCTGTCCGCCAAACCTGGACACCAATTCACATGCACCGGCAATCGCATCCCCGTCGGCGAGGGCTGCCCCTCCGAATTTCAGTACCTGGATGCGATTCATGGTTCTTGATCTGGTCGTTACGCAGGGGCAAGGATATCGCCAGTGGTTTGACGACTCCACCGCGATGTTGAAACAAAGGGGAGCCCCTCCAGGCTAGAAACCTGGTGGGCTGGGGTTTCGCTTCCGACTTTGAAGTCGCCCAAGAACTGGGAAAGGTCGCAGACCGTGGCACAGGCTGGTCAAAATTCCAATCAAGTCCCTGGGTGTCTTGGACGAAGAACCGAACATCCAGCCCTCTTAAGCAAGAACATGAAGACTCAATTACACCAAGACCGGCCCCGTAAGAGCGGTTTTTCCGCCATCGAGCTCGTCATTACCGTGGCCATCCTGGGCATCCTTATGGGCGTTGTGAAGATGCGCTCAAGCAGCCTTCTGGATCGAACGAAGGTCGCYAAAATCACCCAAACCGCCGATGCCRTGCGCTCAGCGTGTGTACTGTTTCATACCGATACAGCCCAGTACGCCAAGCAYGGGGCTACAGACACGCCTCTTTTGGCGAGCAAGCTGGCCGGCTGGAACGGCCCCTACCTCGAAGGGGACAACCTGAACTCGGGCAACCCTTTCGGCGAGTTTAGGATCGACAACCAGCACAGTGGGTTCGGAAGCGTCACGGGTTGGGACTTGGACTCCGACGGGAAAGAAGAGGTCAGCGGAGCTTGCAACGTCGTTCTTCTGACCGGTATCGATGGGGTGACCGCCACGCAGCTGAACTCCTATTACGACAGCTCTGAAACCTCCGCTTGGGAGCAAATGGGGCGCTTCCAGTACATACCTGCCAGTCAAAGCGGGTTGATCTTCCTGTACCAATAAGGAACAGGCCTCTTGTTCAAGCCCCAACCCCCTCCAAAGGGGCTGGGGCTTTCTTTTTTGCACCGCTTTGGCCTTCGAGGGGTCGCCCGCTACTTTTTGGCCGCTACAATGCGCGCGACGCCTATCGGCTAGATGAGATGAAAAACCCCCGCCCTGAAGACCTGATATTCGACTGGAACGACGACCCCAAGCCCGCGTTTGAGGTTCAACTGGACGACGAGACCCTGCGCGATGGACTGCAAAGCCCTTCTGCTCGGAATCCCAAGTTGTCCGAGAAGATGGAGCTGATCCACCTCATGGAGGACATCGGCATTCACACCGCGAATGTGGGCCTTCCCGGAGCCAGCTCCAAGGCGCGGGAGCACATCACGGCCCTGTGCAAAGAGATGGCGGGCATGAAAATCACGCCCAACGTAGCTTGCCGAACCTTRATCTGCGACATCCAGCCGGCAGCAGACATGGCCCAAGCTTCCGGTGCTCCGGTCGAGGTGTGCGCCTTCATCGGATCTAGCGCCATCCGCCAATAYGCGGAGAGYTGGGAGCTGAGCCACATGGTTCGCATGAGTTACGACGCGATCGAGTTCGCCACCAAGGAAGGGTTGCCCACCTTGTTCGTGACCGAGGACACCACGCGCGCCCACCCCGATACCCTTCGCGCGCTCTATACAGCAGCCATCGAAGCCGGAGCCAAGCGYATATGCGTTTGCGACACCTGTGGGCACGTGACGCCCTCCGGCGTGCGCAAGCTCATTACTTTCGTGAAGGACCTGGTGAAAGAATTGGGTGCCGACGTGGGCATCGACTGGCATGGTCACCGCGACCGCGGTCTCGGCTTGGCCAACGCAATGGCAGCCATCGAATCTGGCGCCACCCGCATCCATGGATCGGCCATGGGCATCGGCGAGCGCACAGGGAACGTGGAGATGGATCTCCTACTCGTCAACCTGAAGCTCTTGGGCTGGTTTGACGGTGACCTAAAGAATCTCCGCCAGTACGCCATCAAGTCCGCTGAGTACCTGGACCTGCCCATCCCGAACAATTATCCAGTGTTCGGCAAGGACGCCTTTGAGACATCTACCGGTGTACATGCAGCAGCCGTCATCAAGGCCTACAAGAAAGGCGACGACTGGTTGGCTGACCTGGTTTACTCCGGAGTCCCTGCGGGAGCCTTCGGCATGCAGCAGAACATCGCGGTAGGTCCGATGTCAGGCAAATCCAATGTGATTTGGGTTCTCGAACAGAACGGCGTTGAGGCCTCCCAGGACTGTATCGACCGGGTCCTACAAGCTGCTAAAAACTCACCTCGACAGCTCACGACCGCTGAGGTCATGACCGCTGCCAAGGGTTGATTTCACCCATCTAAAATGGCCGCCCGTGGATCTTGGGTGCATGTCAAATCCCCACATCATCCTGGTCCACGGACGCTCCACGAAACCAAGCGCCGCCGAGAAGAGGCGCTTGGTTCGATCGGCGCTTTCACATGGCCTGCAACGCGCTAGTGAATCAGCGCACCGCGCCCTCGAGGAATCTGAGGTGTCGTTCACCCTTGCCTACTACGGGGACATCAGCAATCGGATTCTGAAGGAGAGCCATGGGCGCTGGCTCAAGTCCAAGGATCCAGAACACGGGTGGGGGAGCTGTGAGCCGGATGGCTACTACGACGAATCCCTGCGCGCATCTTTTCAAAGGCCTAGCCACTCGTTCACCGAAGAGGACTACGGACGACTCTTGAACGAGGAAAAGGATCTGCGCTTCGTGGATGAAATCGCCGCAATCGCCAGCCGCATCGCGGAACCTTTGGGTTTGAGTGGATTCTTAGTGCGCCATTCCTCGTCCGACTTGGGCGCCTACTTCTCTGACCCGGCAATTGGGGAGGGGATTCGAGACCGGGTTCGTGATCCACTTATGGAAGCCCTGCGCGCTGGACGCCGGATCTGCTTGATTGCCCACAGCATGGGATGCTTGGTGGCTTACGACACTCTTTGGCAGATCTCGCGCGATCCCGAATTCCAAGAGTTGCACAAGGAAACGGGCAGTTTGGTTGAGCTATTCCTGACCCTTGGCAACCCCCTCGGAGAGCCCGGGGCGCGTGCCAACTTGCTGGACGCCTCACATTCCTCGAGCGAGCACTTCCCGCGCGGTATCCTGCACAACTGGATCAACCTATCCGCCGAGGACGATTACATCGCCCACGACAAAACAGTGGCCGACGATTATCACCAGATGCTGGAGCATGGTCATTTGCACCGCATTATCGATCGCCCGGGGATCTTCAACTTCTGGGTCCATGAGCATCGATCGAACCCCCACAAGCTATACGGCTATCTCGATCATCCCGTGGTGGGGGCCGAGCTTGCGCGTTGGATTTTGGGTCGCAAAGCCACCGACCCTGGCTATCCTACTAAGTCCGGAAGCTAGCGCGCTGCGACCTTCACAGCTTGGGCCTGCATGACCGGCTTGGGCGCGCGGTGGGCAGCCGCGTACGCATTGTTGTGCGCACAGGTGAAGCACTTGTGGAAACAGTCACGTTGTCTTGACTGACACTGCGCCCGTGACACTTGGTGAGCAAAGAGAGAAGCTTCCCCATCGATACGAGTGGGACAAACGTTGGCTGTGCTTTTCTTGTTGCTCATGGGCCTTCCTGTGCGTGRCTTTCACATCGCACCTGAGGGGTGGATGSATCTACTCCGCGRACTCCATCGGCGGAGTCCTCTCTTTCTTGCCCTAGTTTTTGAAATTTGCRRYGCGGCTTGCAACCCACAAATTYCTAGCGGCTCGCTTCGGTAAGACGTCGCAAAGCTTCTTCKGCCGCCCAGGCGCCCCTGTGGCTATCCCTGGATAGTTCAACGGCTGCCATTCCCGTAAAAGCAACCTTGTCCAAGGCGCTCATAACCGCMCGTAGATTCAGGTCCCCGCGCCCRAACATGATGTGTTCGTGCTCGTGATTTTGGATGTCATCCAGGTGYACGTGGACAATTTCCGAMGCRTTCGYCTCTATYGCKRCCTCGGGGGTGATCTCYTGSGTGACCAARCAATGGCCCACGTCGAGAGTCATGCGCAGGGCTTGCAAAGCTCCGCCAGCCCGCTGCTTRAGTGTGTGATATTGATCGACCCGYTCGATGAACATGCCRGGTTCGGGTTCAAAAGCCACTACGACGCCKGCCCCTGCGGCRTGCTCRAGCACGGGRATCAAGCCTTCGRTCAACCTGSCGTACATGKRCTCYTCCRAGGTGGWRTCGTGCGATTCKGSCGCGCCTGACCATAGTGAAATGAGCGGAGCTCCAATTGCCACGGCCACATCAATGCTACGGCGGTAGAAATCGATTCGCCGTCCTTGGTCTCCAGCATTCTGCGCTAACAGGTTGGGCGCATGCTTACGCCGAGCATCCAGCAAGAAGCGAGCGCCCGTCTCCACAACCAAACTCAAACCCAAGTCCACGGCAAGGGCTTCAATCTGTTTCGCTTGCACGCGCCAATCGCCTAGGGGGTCTAAGTGCGGCACATCCAGCGTGATCGCGACTCCGCCATATCCCAGTTCCGCGCACAGATGCAGAGCTTCGTCCAAGCGATGGTGGGCGAGCCCGTTGGTGTTGTACGCCARCTGCATGCTATTGATCGGCGTCCGGTTCCGGATCTAAGTCACCCACCCGAGGTTTGGGTGCCTCTGACGCGACGGGACCTTGCTCAGCGTCAGTATCCGTTTCGCAATTCGTCGCACCCTGTTCGGCTTCGGGTGCTTTTGCTTCAACGGTTGCGGTGCCACCACTTGCCTCTACCACGTCCTCCAGTTCGAGGCCGATGTTCTTGCGCCAGTGCGCCACCGGGCCATTCAGCAGGCTCTTGCCGTCGTTTAAGGCTTTTCGGGCCGATGCGAGTTCAGTGATTTCGGGTTGCAGGTCTGCTTTCATCCGCTTGAATTCCTGTTCCAATCCGGCCTCGCGCCACATTTCTGTGACAGCCTTRCGTAGCTTGGCCAATTGTTGGAGRCCTCGCATCACRACCTTGGGCAAGTCCTTGCCRAACACCATGATCGCGCCAACGAGCACGATGCCCATCTCGGTGAAATTGAGGTTGGTTAGGAAGGCTAGCACGGKKTCAGTTTAGCGCTTTGGSGGTTMCAGGTGGGCCCRCCCTGGAAATCTAGCGGTCTAGAATTCCAAGACTGCTCGGCTTCCAGGCTAGAAGCGGCATGAARTTCAGCCCRATWCCGGTTCCGCCCTCACCYGCATAGYGAGTGAYYTCGAGYTCGAGCACAAAGTCGTGGCTGAAGCGYCTCAAWGTAAACTCACTGGCYAGGTTTCCGCCGTCCTGGATGTTGGTGTAGTTGGTCACACCAAACTCCCATTTCGGATTGATGCGATAGCGCATGTCCAAGGATGCGGTCTCAAAGAGGCCTCCGGCAAGGGGCTCCCATGCGTGCTGGTGACCGAGTTGCATCAAGAGGCTCTCGGTCGGTTGGATCGCAACGATTGTGCGGGAATAGAGAGTGCTGCCCGTGTCCAGATCTTGCCGGTAATCCTGCTCGAGGCCTACCGGAACATCGCCAAAGCGGGTGCGCGCTCCACCTAAGAAGCGCAACTCTTCGGTGTCGGGCAATCCACCTTCACGGTTCATGCGCTGGCTGATCGAGGCGTCGAAATCGAGCCAATGCTCCTGATCGGGTCGACTCCAAAGCGAACGCAATCCGACCTCCACGCGATCCCCGTCCTGGGCAGCTTCGACCGCATCGAACGTAACGGGGACGCCTCCGGAAATGTCGTGGGTCAGTTCCTGAGCCACTTCAATCCTCGGGATCAATGTGTGATAGGCCATGCCAGCTGCGCGGGTGAAGATTCCCTGCAAGCGCAAGCCGCCAAAAACAACGGCTCGCGAGGGATCGTCCGCCGCGTTCACGCCTTCGTCCCAAGCGGTGAAGCGCGCGTTCACAAAGGGTGTAACCGAGGTSCCCGGGATGCCYGTAGGRATSGGRACTTCGATTCGGTGGGTGCTGTCMGCCCTYAAGGTTGARCGATCGCCAAGCCCGTCGGGGACCCCATTGCTATCCAAGAAAGCACGCTCAAAACGAAGGTCGCCTTCCTTTCTAGAAAGCGATTCCACGTCAATGGATGCCCGGTAGTTGACCGGAACAGAGCCGAGCTTGAAGAGTTCCGACAACCCGCGATAGGCCCCGAGGGAGGGTTTCCTCTCCACCTCGGTCCGGAAATCATCCTGCTGCACTTGAATGCGACCGCTGAAGAAGTGGCCATCTCGAGCTTTGCGCCAATGCACGTAGCTCTCACGTTCCTCAAAGCGCTGATAGTCTTTTTGGAAGAATTCGGATTGGACCCCCGCGTCGCCCTGTTGGTTGAACACCACATCTATCCATTGGCGATCATCAAACGGGTAGCGTCCCCGGACGTTGATCCAATGGCGCACCGAAGAGGTTTCGTTGTCAGGCACTCGAATCAATCCACGATCCTTGCCGTCATCCGGAATTCCTCTGGCATAGATATCTAKCCAAAAATCTTCCCGGGTCGCGTTCTCACGGTCTCGCTCGCGCAACTGCAATCCGACGCCGAGCAGGGGTCCACGGGAGCTCAACCAGGAGCCTTCAACCCTCCAGCGGCCCCGGACCTTATCCGAATCAAACTGGAGCAGCGAGGCCACGACCTTGCCGACCGAGCCAATATCGTAGGCCAGGCTTGTGCCCAGGATGGTTCCAAAGCGAGGCGTGTTCTGCAAAGCGATGTTCTCCACCGTCGTCACTTCACCCTGCTCGTTTTCGAACCCCTCAAAGCCACCTTGGCTGTCCAGAATCACATTGCTGATCGAAGGCATGGGCATGCCCATGCCGTTTTGGAAGGCGATGCGGTTGCCTTCCGCTGAGAACTTCCAGCGCTGGTCAGCCCTCGGCAACAGGGTCAGTTCACCCACCTCAACCACATAGTGAGGTTCCTCGTGATCGCAGGTGGTGATGGTGGCTTTTTTGGCGCGCAAGGAACCTTCAGCCGCGGCAACCAACCTGTCGGTTCGAATTCGCAGCTTGTGGTCCTGACCATTCAGTCGGAGAACTCGGGTGATCTCGGCCTGGTCTAACTGAGCCTGACATCCGGCCACGTCGGCGTAGAGAGAGTCCGCACGGATGACTCGGCGGTCTTCAACCGAAGCCTCCACATCACCTTCCAAGAGCATGGCTCTCAGGTAGTGGGGGAGTTGCTCGTTAGCCAAACTTGCCAAGAAGTCCTGGATCAAATCCGGGCGGGCGGCGTTGGGCACCTCGCTTGGAACCCACTGCTCTTGCTCCGCCGGAGCGTCTCCCCAAAGGGCTGCTCGCCCACGCTGACGCCAAGCTTCTAGGTTTATCCAAACCATCGCCCAGTTGGAACGTGCGGTGCGGCTGCCCTGTGAATAGGTGGGCGACGCCATGGCGAACATGGTCTCGCCATTACGCTGGATGGGCTGCAAGGATGCGTATTCCAGGGACCACTCTCCCTTGGCCTGCCCACCTCTTATGACTCCCCGGTCCGTGGTGACCAGGAAGTTGTCCAAGTCCGCCACTAGCCTTTCTGTTTCGAGATACAGATCGTCGAGGTCTACGCGAACGCGCTTCATGGCAGTACCTGCGAGCAGGATTGACGTGGGCAAAACGACGAGCTTTTCACCCCTAGCGCGCGCTAAGTTGCCGTATACGAAATCAAACCCACCCGTGGCGCGCAGGTCATCCATGGCTTGCAGCTCTGTTTCGCCTTTCACGACGGCGCGCAAGTTGCCGCTCAATGAGAGGATTTGCGTGCGCAATGAAACAGGTACGCCTGAGAGGTCGGTGCCCGAGACGAACACGCCCTCGCTGAACTCTATGGAGTTGGGTGTCACCTCAAGCTTGCCTGCCCGGAAGAAGCTTGCTTCCGCGGGCTTGTCCCCTTCTGCTCCCACGGGGAGGATGGAGAGTCCAACCCTGAGCTCAGGCTCATTGGCCACCAACGTGGTTTCCGATAAGCGCAGGTCGGAGGCTGTGATCCGGAAAGGGAGCGCCATTTGGGGCAGCAAGCCTGTTGCCACGATAACCCCACCCTCGTGGGGTTGAACTTCATAGGTGCTGCCCTGTGCGTTGTAGTCCAGGGACTTGCCAGAGGCTTCGAAGCGCCTATCGCCCGATTCCGAATAGGAAAATCCACCGTCAGCGTGCAGTTCATAGAGCTCTGCTTTGCGTTGACCGTCGACCATCTGAACCTGTCCGTCCAGTGCCAAAGTGCTGGTTGTTAAGGACATGGAGCTTCCCTCTGACTTCCAACTCAGATTGGAAACGTCCTCCGCCCTAAGGGAAAACGAGCTCGAACCCGTAGCTTGGTCTTTAGCACCCACCAAGGACTCCGAAAGGCTTTGAGCTGTCAGATGTAGGTTCTGGCAAGCGAGTAGCATCTGTTCCTTGTCTTCAACCTGCCAATCAAAACGGGTGAGGCCACCAGAGAAGATTCGGAAGCCCGCTATCGCCTTGTCCTCCCGGGTCAGGTTTAGGGTAAAGCGCTCAGATTTGTGGCGCAGACGGCCCTGCCTAGTGAGTAAATCTGTTTCCACCTGGCCCGTGCAGGTCACTTGATCCCCAGCAAGTTCCAATTCCACCGCCGTCAGCGTTCCTGAAATCAAATCCTTGGCGAGCACCACACCTGAAAGCAATTCCAATTGAGCCGGTCGATCATGGGACCCGAACAGGGTCAACGTGCCGTTCTCTTGAGCTTGAATTCTTTCGCACTGCACAGACCCTARGGGGTTTTGCAGAACCACAGAACCCCAAGCCCTGAACGTTTGCGTGGCCCAGTTTAGATCGCGTAGTTCATGCGCGCGAATTTCGATCGGAGTCTTTCCCGCTCGAGTGGTATGCACACCCGAGGCTTGCGGGAACATCCATTCCTCGCCTTGAATTTGCAAGAGCGCGCCTTGCTCGGCTTCGAAGTCCAAAGTGCCGTGCTCTTCGTCGTACAGACGTGCCGTGGTTTTGCCTTCGCACGCCACATCCACCACGTTCTGCAAAGCGGACCAAACAATCGAATCCAGGGCGTCGGTGCGCAGCCAGGCTTCGCCTTGCCCAATGAACACGCGTCCCCGCGCTTCAAAAGTTCCCGATTGGTGGATGCGRTCGACCCAGAGYGCGAGGCTCTCTCGGAAAGTCACCTGGATAGGYTTCGTTTCGTTGGGAAACAGAATAGACCCGCCACCGCGCAGCTCGACTTCCGCCTGCTCCGATTCGCCGGCTGTATTCTCCGCGTGCACGACCATGGGTCCAGAACCACGTATCTCAACCATAGAAGAGACGCCATCCTCGCCTTTGAACGCTATTTCAGCCTTAGGGTTGTTCGCAATGTGGAGGTCGAGCAACTCGCCATTTTCTTGTTGCACAAGGCGCACGCCACTTCCCGAGAACAGGTTGTCGCCGCGCAGGGCTCGGACCGTTCCTGAAGTGTCGAGCCTGTCCAATGTGTAGTCGCCAGAAGCGGCTCGGCTGGCCTGAAGAGCGAGGCCGCGAGACTCGACGCGCCACTCGTTCGCTCCTTCCATCTCAAGAACTCCACCGCCGATCACGCGCAGTTGGAACTTCTCAAACCCTTCGCGAGCCGTGTGTGTCAGGTGAAGAGGTGTTCCTTTCTCCGTAAAGAAGCGCATTTTATCCTCGCCTTCTCCCTGGAATTCAAACTTTCCACCTCCCAGGAAGTCCACTTGTCCACTCGCCCTATCCAAGGTTAGATTCCATCCCTTGGCGGACAGTCCCTTGCCCGTCAGCGCAACAGGGTCCTCACCCTCGGCGACAAAACGGTTCAGATCTACACCTGCCCGCATGTTGGGTGCAACCAACTGAAACGGCGCCAGGGAATGCCCCGTCTTGACGTCCACTACGACGTTGCGCATTTCAAGATCACTGGTACCTCCGATGTTTTGAACGCCACCACCGTCTCCGACGCGCAATTGCCCCCTGGCTTTTTCAGCCCGCAACGCCATCGTCCCTTCACCTGTGACCGGATCAAAGAATTGAACATGCACTCCAATCATCAGGTAGAGCAAGTCGTTGGGGTCGCCCACCGGCTCGGCGTGATCACACTTAAACGAGTACTCCTTGGTTCCGGTTTCGGAGTTGTAGGAGTCGGTTGAGAACGCCTTAAAAATGCCGACCACTCGCTCGCCGGTCAGCGACTCTACCTCGGCCGGATTCCGATAGGTGGGGGTCCAGCCATCCAAGTTTTCGATCTGCGGCTTGTTGGACACTTCGGGACCGTTGACTGTGGCTGAGCTTTGATTGCTTGAAGCCTCCTCGGTGGCGGCCTCCGACTGCCCAGGATTTTCAGCGCTGGCGGTCCCTGTGCTTTGGGCCACATTGGATGGGCTCGTTGCGTTGCCTTTTTCTCGCTTATCGAGCTGCAACAACAAAAAGAGTCCCGCTGCAAATAGCAGCGCGAAGACAATGAACTTTCTCAACCTTTGTTCTCCTGCAATATGTCGGCCCAGAGTCCTTGAGCGTAGAGGAGCCACTCGCACACCTCGCGAACCGCTCCCTTCCCGCCACCTTTATGGGTGACAAAATCCGCACGTTTGATCAATTCAGGCCTCGCGTTCTTGGGCGCAACAAATAGCGCGCTATGGGCGGCCAAGGCCAAATCCGGAAGGTCATCTCCCATGGATATCGTGTGCTCCGGACCAATGCCTAGTTTCTTCTGAACCTCTTTCAAAACCTGTGCTTTCGGTCCCACGCCGAGGTGAACCTCGTCGATTTTGAGGTCGCCCGATCGTCGGATGGCGGCCGGGCCTGAACGCCCACTGATCCAAGCCTGTTTCATCTTTCCATGCCGTCGCAACCAGACCAAACCTTGGCCGTCGTGCACGTTGTAGCGCTGCACGTCACCGTCGCCGGAGTACATGATTTGTCCGTCCGTCAAGGTGCCGTCGATATCGAGCACGAGCAGGCGCATTTGAGCCAGGTTCTCCAGGCGCTCCAGAATTTCCGGACGGCCTTCCATCGATCCCGGCATGGGGTTGTTTGAAGTGGGGGACATTAGATTTCCACGTCCAGGAGGTCTTGAACGTCGATCAACCCGACAGGCTTGCCTTCCGAATCCACCACGGGTGCCTGGTCGATTCGATATTGGCGCAGCAAGTGGTGGGCCTCTTCGACCAATTGGTCAGGGGAGAGGGTCTTGGGGTTTGCGCCCATGTGTTGACTGACCGGATCATCCAAGATGCTGCGGTCCTCCCCCTCTAACAGGCGGCGCAAATCGCCATCCGTGAAGATTCCGGCCAAACAGCCATCCTTGTCGACCACCAGCGCCGCGCCTGGGCGGCCCAGGGTCGTGGAGGTTTGAATGAGGACCTGGGCCACGGTCAAGTGTTCGGCGACCAGGGGCAACGCGGTGCCCTGGCGCATGACCTCGCCGATTCTCATCAACCGGCGGCCGATCGACCCGCCCGGGTGGAAGCGTGCGAAATCCTCGTGGTTGAAGCCGCGCTCTTCGGCCACGACCAAGGCCAATGCATCTCCCATGGCCATCATGGCGGCAGTGGATGCGGTCGGTGCCAATTTCATCGTGCCTGCTTCTTCGACAGCGCCGATGTCCAACACCGCGTCGGAAAGGCGACCCAGGTTGGAGGTGGGGCGACCCGTCAAGCAAACGATGGCTGCGCCAATCTTGCGTGCTGCGGGGACCAGACGGGTGACCTCCTCGGTCTCTCCCGAGTTGGACATGGCTAGCAGCAGGTCCTGGGCCCGAATTCGCCCGAGGTCCCCGTGCAGGGCCTCCGCAGGATGTAAAAAGAAGGAAGGTGTCCCGGTCGACGCCAGGGTGGCCGATATCTTCTGTCCCACGAGGCCGGCTTTGCCCATGCCCGTGACAACCACCTGGCCTTGACACTTCAATACCGCTTCGACCGCGTGGTCGAACCCGGTGTCGAGGCGCTCTTCTAGCCGGGCTATGGTTTTGGCTTCGCAGCGAATGATGGCCGCGGCGCGCTCGCGTCGCCGGGTTTCCGATGAGGTCTTATCGAAGGACATACGTTTCCTTGGCGGTACCCGGGCCCAGCCCAGAAATCGCTCTTGATTAGGCGCYATTCTAGCCACCGCCACCCGSKATYCACGCCCTGAAAGTGCTGGGATTGAGCCCAAGTCCMCGYGGAAACCTCCCCTGGGACCTCTTCCGCGTGTKGGCMCYSKAAGCCGAGGATGATTCCCTGTCCTCCAGGGGATAGGATGGGCCSCTCTCTGAACCCGCTTGCTTCGAAAAGACCGTGACYACCCACCAAATCATTCTRCTRCTGGTTGTGCTGACCTTCCTGATTCTCAGCTTRGCCATCCACGAAGCAGCCCACGCTTTTGTCGCCTACAAGTGTGGGGATGACACCGCAAAACGCGAAGGCCGCTTGACGCTGAATCCGATCGATCACATCGATCCATTCATGACGGTTTTGCTGCCCTTGTTTTTGTTCTTGAGCACCAATGGAACGTTCGTGTTTGGGGGAGCCAAGCCTGTACCCGTCAATCCTCACCGGCTTAGGAACCCTTCAAGAGACATGATGTTCGTGGCCTTGGCTGGGCCTATATCGAACTTCGTGCTCGCGATCATTTTCCTAGTCGTCTACAAGGGCCTTGGTGTGTTTGGTCATTACCCCGCAGACTCATTAATGATGAGCGCTGTGTTTAAGGGCGTAATCCTCAATGTATTCCTAGCTGTGTTCAACCTTGTGCCCATTCCGCCGCTCGACGGCTCCAGGGTGGTCATGCACTTCTTGCCACAATCTAAAAAACATGGCTACGCGCAGATCGAACGCTTTGGCATATTTATTATCGTGGGTTTATTCTACTTTGTTCCAGGCTTCAAAGGTTTGCTTCTAGGTGGTGTTGTTAAGATCCTAGGCTTCCTGGACTTCCTCACTGGGGGCAATTGGTAATGACATCCAACGAATACACTTTCGAGCTAGGCGAGGTTTTCCATGGTCCTATGGACCTCTTGCTACACCTTGTCCGCGAGCAAGAAGTGGAAATTCACGAGGTTCGTCTACTGGACGTGGTCAGTGGCTATTTCGAGCACCTGAACACGCTCAAAGAGCTGAACATTGAGGTCGCCGGGGAGTACATGGTGATCGCAGCAACCCTGATGGCGATCAAGTCCCGCTCACTGCTGCCGCGCGAAGAGGTGGAGCTCGAAGACGATTTAGATCCGGAGGATGAACTGATCNAGCGGCTGCTCGAGTACCGCAGGTTTAAGGGGGCCGCGGACGACCTCGAAGACCGGCTTCATCGCCGCAACCAGGAGCACTTCCGGGGCGTCACCAACGAAGCTTCCCAGTACAAAGAGCAGAAGACCCTCGACATGGGGGAGCTCACCTCTTTTGACCTGCTCGCGGTCTTCTCACGTCTGATGCGTGAGACCTTGGCTGGGAAGATCCACACCATCAAAGGCGACCCGCGACCCTTGCGCTGGTACGTGTCTTGCCTCGGCGATGCCATAATCAAGTACCGCACCCTGTCCCTCCGCAGCCTGCTGACCAGTTTCGACGAAGAAGTGACCAAAGAAGGCCTTATTGGAGCCTTTTGCGCCCTTTTAGAGCTGGTTAAGCTCGGAATCGTCACCGCGGATCAGGACTCTGGCCGGGACGAGATCCGGGTTTCCCTGTGTGAAAACACCGAAGGTGACCTGGATGACCTCATGCGAGCCTCACGCTTCATGGACGAAGAGGAAGAGGAACCGGATGGTAGCGGCTTTAAGGATGCTCCTAAAACCGACTCAGAGATCTCTGAGGCCTCAGGCCCCGACGAGTCCCCCAAGAATGAGGTCGAGGACGAAGAGCTCGACGACTTCGAAATCCAGCCCAGCCCTCCCAAGTAGGACCTCGTTAGCCCAAAGAGCCCTAGACCGAGCCAAACGACCAGCGTAGCCTTTTGATCCACCCCCAAAATCCCTATTCTTAGGGGTGGACTGATTCCAGAATAGGTTCCATATTCCTGGCCGCTGCGCACATGGCGCAAGGTCCACCCCCCCC
>JAESRM010000112.1 GCA_016764635.1 Planctomycetota bacterium | reverse complement strand
CAGTTTTTTCCAGTGCAGTCGTTCCCAATAGGGAAAGCGCTGGTTGAAAACCGATGATTGCGGATGTGCCTAACAAGCCACAAATACCCATGGCAAACCCGATGGGCACCGCAGGACTGTCCGGCTCATTCCCGGGATCAACACGGTATGCGATGCACCCGATCGTCGCTTCGGTGGGTCCGTACTCATTGAAGATTTGCCAATCTGCGCCCCATTGAAGATGAGCGCGCTTGGCCAATTCCGTTCCTAACTGCTCTCCTCCCACGATCAGGGTTTTGCCTCGCCCCGTGCGATCCTCCGAACCCAAAGCCAGGGACAAGTGCGCCGGCGAGAGTTTCACATGGGTCAGGGTTTGACTCTCCATGATCTTACGCATGAGCACGTGGGTCGTAGCGAACTCGAACAACTCAATGCTGCCGCCAGAAACTAGGGGCAAGAACATGGGTGTCAAAGTGCTGTCGAAACCGATCGATGCGAACAATGGGAAGGCGCTAGCCGGATCGACGCCATAAGCTTCCCGGGCCCAAACCAGGTAGTTGTGGAGGCTACCTTCTCCGACCTGTACCCCCTTCGGTGCGCCAGTCGAGCCTGAGGTGTAGATTTGATAGAGCGGGCCGTTCAACGGATCGACCTGCAGAGCGCGCTTCTGCGTGGACAATTCCAAGCGGCTCACATCCACGACTGAAACTGAAAACTCGGGCTCTGATTCCAGGGACAAGGGAGAGTCCACGAGCACTAGCGCCGCACCACAATGCTGAACCATGTGAACGATGCGGGCGGCCGGCGTATCCGGATCGATTGGAACGAACACCGCTCCCACGGACATGATCGCAAGTAGGCTAGACATCAAACGGGGCCCACGCTGCAAGCAGACTGCAACAAATTGGCCTGCGCCAATGCCCTGGGTGCGCAACTCAGTCGCGATACAGGCCGCATGGCTCTCAAGCTCGGAGTAGGTCAGGGATTCATCTCCCCAACGCAAGGCGATGGCCTGCGGAGCAAGGGAGGCTTGCTCCAAGAACAGTTCAACGACCCGGGCTCCCTGTGGTGCTGAAGTGGCCTCCGCAAGACCGAGGCACTGCTGCAATGCTCCCAGAATTCTGCACGCATGATCCTGAAGCGCTTGACCCTCATAACAGGAGATCATCACCTCGGTTCCATTCCGATTGGAGGCCACCCCGATGGCAATCGGGATGAAGGGCTGCTGAACGGTCAAGGAATAGAGCGTGGTGGGCTGAAATCCAGGGGCGCGCAATGTGTCCAGTTCAATCCAGCCCAGGTTTGATATTACGGCTCCGCAGGGTTGCCGATTGCGAAGGACTTGAAAACCCAAAGCGGCGCGCAATCCCAACTTCACGACCCATCTGGGCAAGCGCGACAACAGGCCCAAATCCGCCGACTTCAAGTTGAGCTCTTGGTTGGACTGCAAGGCTGAAAGGAGTTTCGAATGCAGTGCCGCCCAACCTTCACCCTTACTGGCTTCCAAAAATATGGGGAGGGTCAGATTCCCACTGCAAAGGGGATGCTCTTCATGCCGGCGCAGGTTCACGGGGATCAAAAAGCGGTTTGCTTCAGAGATGCCAAGATCCGTGACCACTTGCGCAATGCGCGCAACCATGGCCGCGGGCTGGCCAGGAAAGGTAATGCGCTTGCGCCAAACCCGGTACGGCGCTTCCTTGAGGCTGCTCAGTGTTGTGCGAACACTGAGCTTCAGGTTGGGCCGGAAGTCGTGTGGACGTTTGTCCTCGATGAACGCAATTTCAGTTTTTGTTCCAACCACAGGCAGCAAGTCCTCGCCGCGCATGGCGCGGAAAACGTTCTCTATCCAGAGCTTGGCGCCCTTGCCKTCCATCACCGCATGCAAGGCGCGGAAAACCAGAACGGTTGGATCGTTCTGCAAGACAACCACTTCACAGGTCGGACCCGAGAAGGGATCCATCCGGGATTCTAATTCAGCGATGCCGGTGAAGTGCTCCCCATCGAATGAGCCGGCGGGTAGAAAATGGACGGGCGGGGTCAGTCCGCTGTCGATCCAAAGCCGGTCCTTGAGAATGAGCCTAGCCCCAGGGCAGGCTTCGGATGCTTCAGCTACCGCACTTTGTAGCCGCACCGGATCGAGGCGGCCTTCCCCCTGAACAACCAGGTTGATAGCAAAAGTACTGAAGAGCTCCTGCATGCTCACATAGAGCTGCTCGTTGTCAGAAACTAGTCTTTGAAACGTTGGCTGGGTCATCGCTGGGGTCCGCCCGTCGGTCGGACCGCCTCCACGATACCCCATCGGCCCGGAAAGTCACCGAGGACTGGGGGGAATGGTGTCCACAGGGCAACCATCGGCCACGCCAGTTCCACAGAACTCCAATGGTCGCGCTCCAGGGCCCGATAGGGACTTGGCGGGTCCCTGCGCGAATCCTCCCTGCCTGGAGATGTAAGCCGGTTCGTTCCCGGACTCTAAAACGGTAAGATCCTAATTCGCCCCGCCCAATGCCAACTTTTGCCAAATGCTTTTCCACCCGAAATCCTTTTTCCTGATCGCTGTCAGCGCCTCGGCCCTTTTCGTCAGCGCATGCTCCCGGACCCATACCAGCGAGGCCCAGGAGCTGCACACGGTGACCTTGGGTCCCGACTTCAGTCTCGAACTGCCGGTCCATGTCTCCAGGTTGGTACCCGCAAACGGGGCGGTTCTCGACTTCTGCGCCGCACTGATCGGCCCCGACCGTGTGGCAGCCCTGCCCAAGGCCTCACTGCGATACTCCAACA
The DNA here is from genome assembly GCA_016764635.1 of Planctomycetota bacterium. Classification (GTDB taxonomy): domain Bacteria; phylum Planctomycetota; class UBA1135; order UBA1135; genus NORP259. Next base: position 13,450 of record JAESRM010000112.1, on the reverse strand, counting down.
TCGCGGAGGCGGACCGAGCTCCCTGGCAAGCCCTACCTGTCATGGAAGGTTTGCACATGGAAGACCTGGTGAGCGCGAAAGTCGATCTTGTGATCGCCCACGATTGGCAGGAAGCTTCCCTCGCCCCCGTGCTCAAGCGGGCAGGCATTCCGGTCCTCTTTCTGCCGACCGTCGCATCCGTTGACGACATCTTGCGATCCATGCACTGGGTCGCCGTGGCCCTCAACGTGCCCGACAAGGGCGTGGAGCAAAACACCCTGTTGCGCGAACGGGCAGCAAAACTTGCGGAGAACTCGAAGCTGCTCACGGGCACTACCGCCATGGTGTACTCCAATTACGGCGCGGGCGGCGGCACCTCCGGTTCAGGAACGAGCTACGACGTGATGATTCAATTGGCGGGTCTGACCAATGCGGCCGCGGCTGCGGGCATCGAGGGCAACCAGGACCTTTCGCTGGAAGGCCTCCTGAGCATTCAGCCAGATTTCCTCATTCTCAGCGGAGGCCCCGATGGCTCCAGCGCCAGCTTCGATGCACTTGCTGCACAACTGGACAACGCGCCCCTGAAGGCCGTGCAAGAGAAGCACATCATCCTGCTGCCACCTAACGAACTGACGACGACCTCTCAGTATTTGGTGAATGCGGCCGAGCGCATGCAGCAGCAGGTACTCACGGCAAGCAAACAGTAGCCGAACGAGGTCAGCGGCCAAAACGAACAAGGTCAGACCCAGCGGGTCTGACCTTGTTCTTTTTTTTCCGGAGGCCTCTTGGGCAGCATCAACCGGTCAGGCTGCGCAGGAAGGTTAGAGATTTACGCAGGATGGACACTCCGAGCGGTTCGGAAGCACCTTCGAAGCGAAGAGAACCGGTCAATCGGTGCGGCAACTTGCCAGGGCTTCCGGCCTCCAGCAAGAGCACTTCCACTTCGAATTGGCTTCGCATGGCACGCCCTGTAGAAGGGTTGACCGAGTAGTCCGCCGGATCCAAATAGGCCGCGAACGGCTGGTCAAACTCGCGACGACCCGCAGGGATCACACGCCGGACCTTTCCAGCCCAGACCTTGCTTGAATCCGCATGGGTTCTGAATTCCACAGGACTCCCCACGGCGCTTTGAACCGCGACAAGTTCCTCTTCTGAAAGTAGCGCCCGCACAACGGTCTCTCCGGCCACCAAGGTTCCAATAGGATCCCCGCGCCCGATAAAGCTGCCGATGGAACTGCTCTCGATGCCGCTGACAATCAAGCCGGCCACCGGGCTCTTGATACTCAGCTTGGCCAAGCGTTCCTGGGATCGGTCCCGTTCGTGCTCGAGTTGGCGGACACTTTCCATCTTCTTCTGCACCAAAGCGGGCGGACCTCCCCGAGATTGCTCGAGCCGCATCTGCGCCACGGACAGCCGRGCTTCSACCTCGGCCAATTTGGTYGTCACTTCYTCATCSYGCAGGGTTATCAARACCTCGTCCGCTCCGACTTCCCTWCCGGGGTATAGGTTGTGAACCTCAAGGAAACCAGGGGCTTCTGCGCGCAGGATCAAATCCGTTTCAGATGAGAGTACACCGCGCGTCGTTACCGTCGTCGGCACGGGGACCGCTGCCACAGCCAGCGGAATGCCTGCAACAATCATTAAGGCCAAAGACATGGCCCACTTACGTACAGCATCTGTTTCCTGTGAACGCCACAAGTAAGGAATAGCACGCTTCAACTGGGTCCAAATTTCATTAAGCAAGTAAGCCGAACCCAAAGCAATGCCCACTGCGGGGAACTTCATTGCAATCGTGGCCGAGATACCCAACACCAGCATCACCTTGTAGATGGCGGAGGAAACACCAAATCCCACCAGGAATGCGCGCAGACCCAACCCCTTTTCTCCGGGTGCTTTGACTCCCAGAACAATGCGTTTCAGCAAGCGCACTCCTTCCGCACCACTGCGCGCACGCAGGTTGGGAATCTCAAGGTAGTCACTCAACGCGTAGTAACCGTCGTAACGCATCAGCGGATTGATGTTGAATCCAATGGTGATCACACTGGCCAGCATGACCACGTTGTGCAGCACCGAACGCCAGAGACCAGGGGGCATAATACTCCAGGTGATGACCGCCAAGGCTGCGAAAAACAGCTCAACATACATTCCGCCAAAGTTCACGATCAAACGATCGCGCTTGCGCGTAAAACCCCAGGCCGCTGTTGCATCCACATAGGCACATGGCGTGAAGATCATCATGAAGAGCCCCATCTCGGGCACATGTCCGCCCAGCAGTTTGGTCGCATAGGCGTGTCCAAACTCGTGAGCCACCTTCAAAGTGATTAGTGAAATCCAGAGTAAAGGCAGGTTGTCGCTGCGGAAAATGTCTCCGACGGGCGCTGTGAATTCACTCCAATTGCGTATGACCACCCAAGCCGCCAAACCAACCAACGCCCCCCATACGGAAAAGGCGGTTCGCGTGAAGAACGGCTTAGCAAAGCGCGCCGTTCTAGTTAGGAAAGCATCCGGCTGCCAAAGGGGCATTTGGAAGAACAGAACGGACTTGAAAGCGCCTGACTTCTTCGCAGCCAGCTTGGACGTGTGCCTGTCGTATAGGGTTTTCTCATCCGATATCGGAAGGTTCAAGAATCCGATCTTATGCAGCGAATAAATGAATCCGTAGAAGCGTTCGGCATCGGCCTCCTCCAAATCTCCCGAAACCACCAGGCCTTCGAAAATCTGGCTCAACGGCTGGTCAACAGAAACACGGGTCAGGATCGCGTAATCGGCCCGGCTGAATCGRTGGCTCGCAAARTTCAACGGGTCGATCAGGATATAGAAWATTTCGCCGCGGAATACGTGCCGGCTCGTTTCCAAGTCGGGGCGTAACTCAACGCAACTCTGGCCGAGGCGATCGGCGAGGGAGGGTGCTCCTTCCGGGGGAGCTTGGGTTTCTTGCTCGCTCATAGCCATAGGTGCATGCGCGCAAAGTCAACGGCGCGGTGGGTGAGGATCCAAACAGGACTACGCGTTCCAGCGTCAATAGAAGCAAATCCGGCCATGCCCGAGCGAGCCCAGCTCACGGGGACTTCACAAGAGGCCTCCACCGTGAATACATTGTTGCCCCCCACCGATTCGGCGGACGGGGCGACACGTACGACTTCGAAATCAAAGGAATCCTCAGGCCTCGAGTGGCTTGCAAAGTCACCCGACATGCCAGATACCACATTGTCGACTTCGCTTTCTGGGATTTGAATCTCCAGCTTCCAGCGATCCGGCGGAGCAATTTTGAAGAGGCTCTCACCTTTGCTAAACGCATCACCGATCCGACTGCGGTGGTCTCCTTCCAAAACGATGCCGTCCACAGTCGCATAGACTTTGGATGCAGCGATTCTGTAATCGACGAGGGCCAAGTTGGCGCGTACCGCACGACCGTTGGCCGCCGCTAGCTCTACCTCCGCAGGTGTTCCACCGTTGAGAGCACCGAACCTGTCCACCTCGAGGATCGCAAGTTCGCCGCTGAGGCGAGCCTGATCGAGCACAAGTTCAGAACTGTCAAACACGCACAACAAATCGCCTTTCTTGACCTCATCACCAGGCAACACAAAGGAACCGAGCAACACCCCATCGGAACCCGCAGCTAGCTGACGGCTAGTCGCTGGAATCAACTCGCACGGAGCTTGGATTGAATACCCGATCTGTCCGAACGTGGCCCAGCCGCAGAACAGCAGTCCCCCAGCTATAGCGGCCTTGCGGCCGTAACTTCCGGGACCAAATACGGACGCCAAGGCACCGCGCAAGGCACTACGGGTGTGCTGTGAAAGGGATCTACGCGCCACGCGGACCATTTCTAGGCCTGTCGCATAGGGCTCCACCAGGCTGTGAAGCTCGGTCAGGTCTTCAGCAGTAAAAGGCTGCGAGGATCCCCTGCGCACGGAAAGCACCGCAACCAATTTATCATCCTGAAAGATGGGGATTGAGGCGACACAACCCCCGCCGACGCTCTCACGCCAAGTCCTGTGAAGCCGTCCACCCGTGACGATTCCCTCCTCACCATCAAGATTCGGATCCTGATCAACAACGACCTTGCCGAGGTCAACGCATTCTTCAACGGCCCCACGAATCAATTTCACCCCGGGGCTCTTTTGCGAAATGGAATCGCTGCCGGACATCGATAGCAGAGTCACTTTGTGACCCAGTACGCTTGATAACACCACTTGGTCACTGCCGTCGCGCGTGCGCAACTTATTTGTGATCGCGAACGCCAACTCGGTTTCGGTCGTGAATTCGGCGACCTTACGAATACGCGCGGTGTCCTCCTGACTGGCTTCTTGACCGCCCCGGACGCTGCCCTCTAAAGTCGATGGTTTACGGATCGTATCTACGAGCGAAGACGCCAGCGCGCATAGTACATCGAGAARTTCCAAGCTTTCATCGACCCCTGAACTGTCACGGCACGGCATGACTGCGACCAGCGCACCACCAGTGCGTGTGTGCATCCCAATTGGGGCGCAAAGGAAAGCGACGCGTACGTCTAGTTCACGACCTTCGTAGACACGCGCTCGCGCGCTCATCTCCGACATGGTTTCTGTCATCAAGGACTGAGCTTTCTCAGTCCAAAAGCCAGGCTTTGAATCCTCGTGGTGCCACGATTGATTGAGGATCGTACTGCCGTTCCGGATCTCGACCTCAATGTATGCGCAGCGCATGCACTTTGCGATCGCGGGCAAAGCTCGCTTGTAAAACGCCTGGGTCGTGGATGCCTCATGGGCAAACTCAACGAGAGCTTCAATGGCACTCTCGCGTGGGGAGAGTGAACCTTGGTAGGTCTCGGTTTCGGTTGTATTTTCCGTTTGGGACATGGCTAGCCTTAACTGAGCAGGTCGTCCTGACTGGTTTCTTCGGAGTTGCTGAGTGAAATCGGTGAGAAGAACGCGAACCCGGCCTCAAACGCATCCTCACGCAGCAAGCGGCAGCGGACGCAGCGCGCGAACACTAGCGGTGCATCTAGCTGCTTGCGGTCGAAGGAAAGCCTGTAGATATCCCCCACCGTAATGGTTGTTGTGGAAACCGCGCAGCATCCTCCCGACGAGATGTCGGAGGTGTAAGCCTGCGCACGCATCTCACTCAAACGGCTTGAGTCACCGTGCTGAATCATCAGGCGAATTTTAGTGTCGACGCGTTCATGCGCCCTCAACTTCCGGATCTCGTCAACGCTTTGGCGTTCGAGGTCCTTTATGAGGTCCAGGTCGATTTCATCGCCCTGGCTTGTTTTGTTCGCGCTTGTATTATTCTTCATGTTCTTAGTGGGGTTTGGGATCAGTCGCGACGTTGTATGTCTTTGGATTTGCGTTCAGCACTTGCTGCATCGGCCTTGTCTGACGTGCCAGCTAGGCCACGGACAAGTCCGAAGAATTTGGCTATGGCACTCTGGGGCTTGGCTGAGTCTTCCACCGAGGATTCGCCGATTCCAGCCCTCGTCATGTCCTCAGCGGGATCACGCTCAAAGGAGTCGCTTACCCGATCGGTGCCGAGTAACGAGGGAGCTGCATCTACTGAAGTGGCCGGGTCGACGCTCGTATCGAAGACCTGGGAAAAAAGTTGGCCGTCCGCAAGCGGCGCCAACAGATCAAGCAGGTCGGTCCTTACATCAGCGGACACCGGAGCATCAGCAAGATGGAGGAGTTCCCCAACGACTTCCTGGAGGGGGCCTTCTTCCTGGTCATCACTCACCGTAAGCAGCGCTTCGGTCAATGCAGCGAAGGGATCGGCACGCTCACTAGAGTCCGGCTGCGAGCGGTCGCCATCTTCCCCGTCCTGTGCAGCCCGCTCGTCTTGAGCTTTATCTCCGTCATCAAAGTTGGGCTCCTCGGTGACAAAAATGCGCACGGTGTCGACGGAAGTATTCACCCCATCGCTCACTCGGATCTCGAAGACTAGCGTGCCACCTAATCCGCCCGGTGCATTGAAGCTTGGGTTTTCCGAATCCGCGTTAAACAGAACGACTGGGGGGCCTTCGGTTTGGACCCAAGTGTAGGTCAAGCCCTGATCCTCCGGGTCCGTGCCCGACCCATTGAGGACGACGGACGAACCCGCCTGGAAGACACCATTAGCGCCGGCGTCAGCAAGGGGTGCATCATCGTCTGCTTCGACAGTGACCGTGATCGTATCAACGGACGTATTCACGCCATCACTGACATGGAGCTCGAAGACGACATCCGTGTTGCGTACGCCGTCAGGCGTCAGGAAACTCGCTTCGGCAGCATGGACATCGTCTAGCTGCACTTCGGGGCCACTGACTTGGATCCACTCATAGGTGAGGCCTTGCCCTTCAGGATCTAAACCCACTCCAGAGAGATAGGCGAACTGCCCTTCTTCGATATGGTAGGAGTCACCTGCACTGGCCGTCGGGACATCATTATCCGCTCGCACGGTGATCGTCACATCATCAACGACCTCGTTTGAGCCATCGCTCACTCGCAGTTCGAAGGAAATATTTGAGTTAACCAATCCCTCGGGTGCTTGGAAAGTCGGGTTTTGGGCCGAAGCATCATCGAGCACAACGGGTGTCCCAGAGGTCTGAACCCATTCATAGGTCAAGTCCTGGCCTTCAAGTTCTACCGCGCCGCCGGACAACTGAACCACATCCAACTCATCTACTGATTGGTCGGCTCCGGCATACACTTCGGTAGGAGCATCATCTTCCGCGAGGATCGATACTCGCACGGTGTCACTTGATGTGCTCACCCCGTCGGAAACCCGTAACTCGAAAACGACTTCTGAGGACTCAACCAACTGAGGTGCTGCAAAGGTCGGTTCTGCCGAGGTCGGATCATCCAGCTCTACAGTCGGTCCACTAATCTGAACCCACTCGAAGGCTAAATCTCGGCCTTCAGGATCTACACCCGTTCCCACGAGCTTCACGGTATCCAGTTCATCCACGGACTGATCCGGTCCTGCACTTGCGGTCGGAGCGTCGTTGTCCGCATTAACCGTAATCGTCACCGAATCAACCGATGTGTTTGTGCCATCTGAAGTATGAAGTTCAAAGCGCAGGTCCGAATTGGCCAACCCCTCTGGAGCCTCAAAACTAGGCGACGCAGAGTTGGCATCATCTAAGTCAACCGCGGCCCCACTTACCTGCACCCAAGAATAGGTGAGACCCTGACCTTCAGGATCCAAACCTGACCCGGTGAGTTGCACGCTATCGCCCTCGTCTACCGCTTGAGCGTCTCCTGCCTCCGAGGTCGGAGCATCGTTGTCCGCGTTGACCGAAATCGTCACCGTGTCGACCGAAGTGTTCACTCCGTCGCTCACTTGCAGCTCAAACACAATGTCCGAGTTCGCAAGCAGGTTCGGCGCGTCAAACGAAGGCGTTTGCGCGTGCGCGTCATCCAACGCGACACTCGGGCCACTCATCTGCACCCAGGTGTAAGTCAAACCTTCACCTTCCGGATCGACGCCTGACCCCGTGAGTTGCACGTTCATTCCTTCTTCAACGGAAAGGTTGGCACCTGCCTCAGAGGTCGGAGCATCATTATCCGCGTTGACCGTCACCGTCACAGTGTCGACCGAAGTGTTCACGCCGTCGCTCACTTGCAGCTCGAACGTGATGTCACTGTTCGCCACCAAGTCAGGGGCGGAGAAAGTCGGCTGCGAAGCGTTAGCATCGTCGAGCACCACGGCCGGGCCAGAAGTCTGCACCCAGTTGTAGGTCAAACCGGAGCCTTCGGGATCTACGCCGCTGCCGCTCAACTGAACAGATGAGCTCTCGTCGACGGACTGATTCGCTCCAGCGTTAGAGCTGGGCGCGTCGTTGTCGGCGTTGACCGTGACGGTCACCGTGTCCACCGAAGTGTTCACGCCGTCGCTGACTTGCAACTCAAACACCACGTCGCTATTTGCGAGCAGGTTGGGTGCCTCAAACGCAGSYGMYKRMGMMKRYGCSKSKKCKRRMMRGRYMSTWGRWSYRMWGSKSYSRRMMCRAGKRKACGTNGWSSCSKYCMMSKYSMRGSTCKMYCCMYGRMCCTGCGAGCTGCACGATGGAACCTTCCTCTACGATGTGCCTCTCCCCTACTTCCGATGTTGGAGCGTCTCCGGATTGAGGCGTGTGCGAAAACACAATCTCATCAATGATCAGGGCGTTTGCATAGTCCACTTGGGAGACATTCAGAATTTCCACTCTGGCGATAATCGGTTCATCCAGCTGCACCCCGAATGCCGTTTCGCGATTCTGACGATCCGCATTCTCTTCCCATACATTGGCTCCGATCGTTTGCTCGCTGATCAAGTTTCCGTCCACATCGTACAAGGCGATTTCAAAGGTATGAACAGACCCCTCTTTGCCCATACCTAGAATCGCCCCGACGCTAGCCACTGGCTCATCGAAACGGATAGTAAAGGGAGCGTCCGGATCATCGTTGAAAAACTTCACATAGACTTTGTCGCCATCCGGCCGAACCGTTCCGTCATAGCCGGTCAAATCTTCGACCCAGCCGTCGCCTTCCGACCGCACGCCTGAGTAGTTACGGTCATCGCTCGTATTCTCAAACACTATACCGGAGTTAGAATATTGATCCGTGACCCCTGTGGCATCTGCCAGCTCTGTAAAGGAAACGGTATTCTCTTGGTCTCCCATGAATTGTTGGAAACTCTCGTGCAATTCGGCAAAACTCTGCGAACCTGGTCCGTCAACTACATCCACGAACCAATCGCTGCCTTCTACCGCAGGTTCGGAATCAGTTTCTATCGCGTCGCCGCCTACGCTTTGATTGACTCCTGCGTTGGCGCTAGGTGCATCGTTATCGGCGTTGATCGTGACGGTCACCGTATCCACCGAAGTGTTCACGCCATCGCTCACTTGAAGCTCGAAGGTGATATCGCTATTCGCCATCAAGTCAGGAGCGGTGAAAGTCGGCTGCGAAGCGTTAGCATCGTCGAGCACCACGGCCGGGCCAGAAGTCTGTGTCCAGTTGTAGGTCAATCCGGAGCCTTCGGGATCTACGCCGCTGCCGGTCAACTGAACGGCTGAGTTCTCTTCGACGGACTGATTCGCTCCAGCGTTAGAGCTAGGTGCATCGTTATCGGCGTTCACAGTGACCGTCACCGTGTCCACCGAAGTGTTCACGCCATCGCTCACTTGAAGCTCGAAGGTGATGTCGCTGTTCGCCACCAAGTCAGGGGCGGTGAAAGTCGGCTGCGAAGCGGAGGCATCGTCAAGCACAACGGCCGGTCCGGAAGTCTGCACCCAGTTGTAGGTCAAACCTTCACCTTCCGGGTCGACGCCTGATCCCGTGAGTTGCACGTCCATTCCTTCTTCAACGGACAGATTTGCGCCGGCTTCCGAAGTCGGAGCATCGTTGTCCGCGTTGACCGTCACCGTCACAGTCTCAACCGAAGCGTTCACACCGTCGCTCACTTGCAGCTCGAACACAATGTCCGAATTCGCGAGCAAGTTGGGCGCGTCAAACGAAGGCGTCTGCGCGTGCGCGTCATCAAGCGAAACACTAGGGCCACTCGTTTGCACCCAGGTGTAGGTCAAACCTTCGCCTGCGGGGCCTACTCCAAAGCCGGTGAGTCGGACGCTTGTACCTTCTTCAACGGACAGGCTTGTACCTACTGGAAGCTCCACATCACTGGGTGGTGTGTGAGAAAACACGATCTCATCGATGATCAATGCGTTTGCGTAGTTCACTTGTGAGGCATTCAGTATCTCTACACGAGCGATAATTGCCTCGTCAAGCTGCACTCCGAACGCCGTTTCACGATTCTGATGGGTGTTGTCCTCTTCCCAGACATTAGATCCGATTGTTTGCTCTCCAATGAGATTTCCATCGACGTCAAATAGCGCGATGTGAAGGGTATGAACAGTGCCCTCTTTCCCCATTCCAACCATCGCACCAACGCTAGATACTGGTTCGTCGAATTGCATAGTGAATGGTGAATCACGATCATCATTAGAGAACTTCACATAGACCTGATCACCCTCAGGCCTGACAGTCCCGTCATACCCCGTCAAGTCCTCTACCACGCCGTCACCCTCCGCCCGAACACCGGAAAAATCGCCCTCCCCTGCGTTCACAAACGTCACACCCATTGCCGAATATTGATCTGACAGATCTGTGCCTTCTACCAATTCTGAAAAGGAAACAGTGTTTTCTTGATCCCCCATGAACTCCTCAAATTCAGTGTATAGGTCCGCGAAACTTTGGGCTGCCTCTCCGTCTTGAGAATCTGCAAACCAGGCACTCTCCTCCACAACATGGAAGCTTTCACTTTCCTCAGCGGCCTCCACAATTTCTACACTGACCAAATCCACCKGTTCTAGGCCCGAAGCGTCCGTGACCGTTACCGCAAAAACCAATATTCCTGCTGAATTTGGTGCGGCAAACGTAGGTTGTGCAGCCTCATCCGAACTGAGTGCGATGAGAGCCCCTCCGACTTGCTCCCAAGAGTAAGTTACACTTTCACCGTCCGGGTCGATCGAGTTTTGAGCGTCCAAGGAGACGGTGGTACCAACCGTCACCGTTTGGTCACTGCCTGCATCCGCCGTGGGGGCCCAGTTGGGGGCTACCTGCGTGCCATCCTCAGATGGACCCGTAGAACCGGCGTCTTCCGCTAGGTCTTGCTCTAGGAGATTCCCGTCCGCAGTTAGGATGCTCTCTACCTCGCTGTACTGTATTTGAAACGTACCTCCATTATCGAGTTCTACCGTCAATGTCGAGCCATTCGAGGTCACGTTTCCTGAACCATACGATTGCAGATCGATCGTATCCTCGCCATCGCCCCCGACAACGTGGATCACATCGTCCGCCTCACTTTCTCCGAAAGAAAATGTGTCGTTGCCATCACCCCCGTCCATTGCGTCGTCTCCACCCCCTGAGTTGAGGACATCGTCACCTTCACCGCCGTACAGAGTGTCAGCACCTGCGCCACCGTCGAGAGTGTCTCCCCCGGCTCCACCTATAAGGGTGTCCTCTCCGTCGCCTCCCGAGATCTGGTCATTTCCTATACCGCCATCCAAATAGTCCGCATCGGCGCCTCCTGAGAGCACGTCATTGCCAGCTTGCCCAAACAAAACATCAACCCCAATGTCCCCTTCGATCACATCATCTCCAGCCCCCCCGTCCAGTAGATCGTTGCCACCCCCGCCCCTTAAGAGGTCGGCACCTTCTCCGCCGATCAGGGTGTCGGCCCCAGTGCCGCCCATTAGAGTGTCATTTCCAGCCCCTCCAAATAGGAGAWCGTCTCCAGCTTGGCCGTCGGCGGTATCGTTTTCCACCGTCCCCATGAATACATCATCCCCGTCCGTAGGGGCGTCGATTTCCATGTCCATGTCCGCATCGACCCACGTGGCGGACATCATAATTCTAGGCTCGAGAGCTTCCGATTCGAGGGAGGCTTTAGGTGCCTTGGCCTTTTCGGACTCTGGGTTCTTGTCGGCCTTTTTCCTCTTCCACCATTTATTGCCCATCATGCTGCTACCTCCGATTCTTTCGATTCTCCGTCGCGCGGAGTCTCATGCCAGGAGAGCAAGTCCAGGGGACTGATCTCGGCGATCCAGTCGTCCATTCGAGCCACGAATGTGCTCAAGGGAACGCGATGGGTATTGCGACTCATGACGCAGAGCTTCTGGGCCCAATTGCCGAGTAGCGCTTGATTCTTGGGGCTATCCTTGTCCGCCAGCAAGGGGGCGATCATCTTCCACCAGGAAGATTCAGGCTCTGAAAACTCCACCGAATAGTTGTGGAGCATGGCGAAGGCCGTGATGGTTTTTGCGGTCACGCCAGGCCGATGATCGTCATCGATCACGATCGGTGAAGTGCCCGCTTCGATAGCCGTACGGACGCGCCCAAAGTGCCATTGCCGCGCTTCGGGAAGACGTGCGGGATCCCAAACAAAACGTGTCTCACCTCCTGCAACCTCTGCGTGCTCTTCAAAGAACGAATCGAATTCGATCACTGTTCCCTGCCCGGCTTCAGCGATGCGCTTGGCGGTCCAGCTTTTGCCACAACTGGGCAATCCACGCATGAGAACCAAGCGCTTGCGCTCGGTGTCAGCCTTCGGTTGATGTGTGTTGTCGTTCAAGGGATTCGTTGAGGTAGGGTGATGCACTTTCGTTGGTGGCTAGTTGGTAAAGCGCACGCGGCAACGCATACCCGCGGGCAAGCGGTTGTCGGGGTTCGAGATGCTCAGGCGCACACGGAAGGTCCTACTCGCAGTGTCGACCATGCGCTCCTTGACCGTCACAGACGCGCTGCGGCGCGGCTTACCGGGAACGTCGAGCTGCACTGTGGCCGTCGTGCCGACTCCGATTACGTCGAACAGGTCTACCGGCACGTGCAGTTCCACGAACAGGGGATCGAGTTGAGCCAGGGTCATGACTGCACCCTTGCCTGACTTACTGAAGAATTCACCGGGAGACAGAAAACGCTCCAAAACCACGCCGTTGATCGGGCTTTYCACGGTGCCCTGCTTCACAAGAGCCTCCGCCCGTGCCAACTCCAGCACTTGCAGGGCGGTTGCCTCATGCTCGCGCGCAAGATTRAGTTCCTCAATGCTCAACTCCGTGCGCAATTGATCCACCTCGTCGGGGGTGCGAAAACCCTCTTCGAGCAGGGATTCGTACTGGGCCAAGCGGCGGCGAATGTCGGCCACCCGGGCTTCGATCACCCGCCTGGAAGCCTCTCCATTCGCCCTGGCCCGCGCCAGGTTTGCATTGGCTTTGGGCACGGCCACATCCAACTGGGCGACGACCTGCCCCGCGTGCACCATGTCTCCCCGCTCCACCAGAACGCTGGATACGAGGCCGTCGGCGGCGGCACCGATGTGGATGACACGGCTCGGCTGAGCGACTCCGTCGTAGACGAAGTCATCGGATGCGGACACGGCACCGCCAAGTGACATGGCGAAGCCGCAGGTGAACAAAGCGAGGATCGAGAGGGCGACCTTCATGGGGAGCAGGGTTGGATTTCGACGTATGCCCCTCCACGCGGAGAGGTCCAACTCCCATATCGAGTCTTTCTATATGCATGGCGAGTAGCCAACCCCTCGTTTCCCGTTTGCGGGTCACTCTCTTAACCCTATTTTTGCATTCGGCTCCCACCGCCTCCCTATTCCAATCATATGCGTAGCGTAGCGAATCAATATCCCCAAAAGTGGATGCAAACTCCTAGGGCGAGAGCCGATCTGAACCCGACTTCGGGGGACTCTGCTCAGGAAAGTCCGCGGATCCGACGGCGTAATACGCCTCGCTCCACCCGCGTATCCCGTCCCTGAATTTGGGCGAGCTGAAACAGCTCCAGTGCGCCCGGTAAGTCCACCGCCGTGCCCACGCCTTCGCGCAATAACTCCGCTTTCATGTACAAAGCGTCTGGATCCTCTTCAGCCACCGCAGGCTCGAGATAATCCATGGCMYKGCCTTACGTTCACACTTAACCGAAACCGAAGTGGCTCGCTTTGCCGTCAATCAACACCGCTTCCCTGGCGTCGA
>JAESRM010000229.1 GCA_016764635.1 Planctomycetota bacterium | reverse complement strand
CTTGGACTCCCCAAAGCCCATCCCAACTCCAAACTCGACCCGCCCCTCCATTGCCTTCAGCCGACTTGCCTCCGCACGTACTCCTACCGTTTTCGACTACGCCGATCGAAGGGGGGCCCTCATTCTCGACCCAACCCAACAGGGCTTTGTGAGTCATGGAATGAACGCCAGTTTCTGTCCTCTTTATCCCGTCCAGGAAAGAGCGGGCCTGATCCTTGCGCCCACGGCCAAATGCCAAGGTCGCGCGATGGAGGGCCACCGTCTCCAACAAGCCCGCACTCGCGTCCGATCCAAAACTATCCGACCAGCGCCCTAGGGATTTTTCCGCGCAGTCGGGTCCTTTCAGTACCCACTCCATCCGCAGTTTCCAAAGGCGAACCCAAGCGCGCGGCATGTCCAACTGGGCCGCGATCGACAGGACTCGCTCTACAGATCTGCGCCAGGACACACCTGGCAAGGGGAGGATTGTTCCTTCGGGGACGGCCCCCCGTAGATAACTCCAAGCCCCTGCCAATCGTCGGGCGTCCTCCTCTGGAGAGCATGCGTCCATGTCCAATGCTCCTGGCAACCAAGCGCTTTCCGGCCATATACCAAACGTGCCTTGACCGATTCCAACACCTGCCATCCGGAGAGTTCGGTCCAAAATCAAATCCAAGCAAACTTGCAGCCTGCCCGATTGCAAACTGCGCAGAGCGTTCTTCGCAGCGATCATGGGCAAGTCCACTTTAGGTGAGAGATCTTTCTGGGCGCTCAAGGCAAACAAGCGCATGCCGTGAACCAGCTGGCGGATGCTGTCCCTCTCATCCTCCTGCACCTCCGCCATGAAAGCCTCGAGCATGTCWGGGCTCTGCATCAAGCGCCTCCCCSGCCGACAAGAAGTCCACTGCCTAGCCCCGGGAGCCCATCGGCGACTCCCTGCTCGTCACCGCCAACCCCTTCTCTCCGGCTCCCAATCACATGACGCAATCCCCTGGCAGCGCCTTGACTCCAAGCCTCCGCAWTCGCCGCGGATCTCCGGCAGGCGGACTCCAAACTGCGCCTTTGCAATACCAGGGCATGGAAAGCCCGCCGCGCCTCCGACGGCAGTCGGTTGAATCGGTCACATGCCCGCTTGAGTTCGGTATGGCGGATTTTGAGCACGTGTGCGAGCTGCTGCTGGATTCCGCCACGGGGAAGCCCTGCCACCGGCACCTCCAAGCGGCCAGCAACGCAATCATCGATCACTCGGTCAACTGTAGATCTAACAAGCTCCCCCATGCCTGAATCGAGATCGACACCCCCTTGGAGTGAAGCCAGCCCATTCACCTTGTTCTCCGCGATAGATGCGAGCACTTGGACTGAAACCCCATGGGGGTCCAGCAGAAAACACCGCTCGCGCAAACGTCGGGCCACCTGCTTGCGCACCCCTAGGGGGTCCCCGGGAACTACCCGGGCCAGCAAGTCCGCCCCCCTGTCCTCCTGGGCACCGGATTCAGTCCCCTCGGGGTTTTGCCCCTCCAGGGAAGGCCCTAGGGGCAAATGAAGAGGGGCAGCAAGGGGCGCTTGAAGAGGGTGGGTCATGGGTCGGCGGGAGGGCAGCTCACTGGGGGGAAGGAGCATTCCGGGGGCACACGCCCCTGGGTCTCCAAGATCTAGGACCTACAACGCCACCCCGTGGGACAGGCTTCTTCCAAATCAGTTGGCAAAGCCCAACCCCCCCGCGCTACACTCCGCCCCCCCTGACCCCCTTCAGGGCAGGCAATTGGGCCCGCTCCGTGCATGGAGCCACCGCAAATATGGAAACATTTCTCAAAGGCAAAACCGGCGTTGTTCTTGGCGTCGCAAACAAACGCTCCCTGGCATGGGCCTGCGCCAAGTCGATGTCCGACGCCGGCATGCGCTTGGCATTCACCTACCTGGGTGAGCGCCTGGAAAAAACCGTCCGCGAACTGGCCTCAGAAATCCCGAACTCCATCGTCCTTCCCTGCGACGTGACCAAGCCCGAGCAGGTCACCGCCCTGTTCGACACCCTGAAGGAAGAGTTCGGACATTTGGATACCGTGTTGCACGCCATCGCCTTCGCCAAGCGCGAAGAGCTACAAGGCGACTTCTACAACACAACGAAGGAAGGCTACATGCTAGCCCACGAGGTGAGCGCCTATTCCCTGACTGAGGTCACCCGGGCAGCTCTTCCGTTGATGGAAGGCCGTGAAGGCTCGATCGTGACCCTTTCCTACATCGGCGCCGACCGTGTGGTCCCCGGCTACAATGTAATGGGCATCGCCAAGGCCGCCCTCGAAGCTTCCGTCCGCTACCTGGCCGCAGAYCTGGGCCCCCGCGGCATTCGCGTCAACGCCATCAGCGCCGGCCCCGTGCGAACCCTTTCCGCTTCGGGCGTCAAGGACTTCAGCAAGCGCATCGACGAGGTCGCAGCACGCACCGCCCTGCGCCGCAACGTCACCGCAGAAGAGGTCGGAGACGCTTGCCTTTTCCTCGCAGGCCCCCACAGCCGCGGCATCACCGGCACGGTGCTGTTCGTCGACGCCGGCTTCCATATCATGGGCTGAACCACCAAGCCCCCTAGACCGGTCTCCCCGGTCCAATACAAAGTCCGCAGGATCATCCTGCGGACTTTTTTCGTTTTCCCTGTAACGAATTCGCCTCCCGTGGGAAGTAGAGGTAGCACCGGTGGTAATCACCTCCGAATTCACAATGTGACCCGGCTCTTAGAGCCATCTACTTTTCCTGGTGAGCTTTCAAGGCTACCCCACAATTCGATTCGCTGAATCTCCCCAGTTTCGAACCCTCCCGTATCGAAACCTAAAGATTCAAGAATTGTGGCGGACCATCAACCCCCATTACGTCTTGCTAATTACCAGGGCCCGCAAGGGCCGGGTGGCAAATTTCTTTCAAACAACAAGCAGAGTTCCTGGCCTACCAGGGATCCTGAAATTCAACTTCTCGCATACGAACCCGCCCCGGGGACCTTCAAACGCTCCTGAAACCCCGGGGCCCTTTATTCCTTCGCAGGGTTCGATTGGCTGGCTTCGATTGGCTGGCACGCCTGTAGAGCTATCCACTCAACTTTACACGCTCTGCCCGCCCCAAGGGCACGCAGAGCACTCCGGATAGCGACACCAGGCCCACCGCTCCCCACAGGCTCCATTTCAGCCCGGTGAGCGGATCGCCTGCGGCCTGATACAAGGCTCCCGAAAGCACGGTGCCCAGCAGGCGCCCCATCGCATTGGCCGTGTAGTAGACGCCAACTTGCATGGCCACCCGATCCCCGTCCGCGTAGTCGATGACGAGGAAACTGTGCATGGCGCTGCACGTGGCGAAAACGACGCCAAAGAGTGCCAGTCCCACAATGAGAAGTGTGAGGGAAGCGCCGGAGCTGGGCCAAGCCCACGCCAGCCCGATCAAAGGCACCAGCAATGCCAAAGTCCAAACTCCCAGACGCCTAGCGCCCGGTCCCTTGCGCGCCCCACGCGCCCCGACATACCACGGGGAAGCCGCCTGCACAAAGCCGTAGCCCACGACCCAAACGGCCAAGAAGGCCCCCACCCGCCCGTGGCTCCAATTCAATTGCGTGGCCAAATAGAGCGGCAAGGCCAGAACGAACCAAACGTCCCGGGCGGCAAACAAAAATAGCCGGGCCGCCGACAGCCATCGCAGGCGCCGATTGCCCCTCCACAGATCGGAAAGCTTGCGAACTTTGCTCGCCTTGCCAACGCCCTTGGGCAGCAGAGCCCCCGCCACGACCGCWACSACAGCGATCGTGCCCGCCATGCTCAAACAAGCCACGCGGAATCCCCAGCTCGAAAGCAGCACCCCACCCAGGAAAAAGCCCACGCCCTTGAGCGTATTCTTTGAGCCCGTGAGCCAAGCGACCCAGCGCATCAAGCCGCTTGAATCCCCCTCCGGAATGACCGCTTTGATGTAACTCTTCGAGCTCATCTTGGTCAGATCCTTAGCGACCCCAGACAAAGCCTGGGCCAACATGACCACGGGCAAAGTAAGCCCACCACTCAGCAAGCCAAGCATTCCACAGGCCACCACCTGCAAACACAGTCCCGCAAAAAGCGTCACCCGTAAACCCGTCCGAGAGGCCAACCAGCCCCCCCCGAGGTTTGTCACCACCCCAAAAAACTCGTAGAACAGAAACAGGGACGCTATCTCCAACGGGCTCCGCCCAAGTCCATGCAAATACAACAGGACCAGCATGCGCAAGGCCCCGTCGGTCAACGTGAACACCCAATAGGCCCCCGTGATGACCGCATATTCGCGCAGCGCCGACCTTTCACGTCCCATGGCTAAGCTTGACCCGCCCGCGCCACCATGCCCGCCAACTCGACCATGCGATTGGCGTAGCCCCATTCATTGTCGTACCAAGCCATGACCTTCACCAAGCGCCCGTCGATCACACGCGTGCACCCGGCGTCCACGATCCCRCTGCGCTTGTCCCKGGCGTAATCCGAAGACACCAGCGGCCGCGTTTCGAATCCGAGGATGTCGACCAGCGGACCTTCTTCCGATGCTGCACGCAGCAATGCATTGACCTCTTCCGGCGTTGTCTCCCGCGAGACATGGAAGGCGCAGTCGACCAGGGAAGCATTCAGCACGGGCACGCGCACCGCGATGGAATCGAGACGCCCTTTGAGCTCCGGCAAAATCAAGGTCACAGCCGTGGCCGAGTTTGTGCTGGTCGGAATCAGATTGATCTGGGAAGCCCGCGCCCGCCGCGGGTCTTTGTGCGGCGCGTCATGCACCGACTGCGTATTGGTCGGATTGTGCAAGGTCGTCACGGAGCCACGTTCGATTCCGAGGCCATCGTGTATGACCTTCACGATCGGGGCCAAGCAATTCGTCGTACACGAAGCCGCCGTCACGATCGCATGCCGGCCCAGGTCGAACTCCCCGTGATTGACGCCCACCACGATATTGGGCGGCCCATCGGCGACAGGCGCAGAGACCACAATGCGCTTGGCGCCCTGTTGCAAGTGGGGTTCCAGCAATTCACTTGTGCGGAATTGTCCAGTGCATTCCAAGACCAAGTCCACGCCCATAGCCTTCCACGGGATGTCGCCGGGCCGATCGTGCGCCGTGAATTGCAACTCACTTTCGTCCACCACAAGACCTGCGGCGGAAGCGCTACAGCTCCGATCCCAGCGCCCTTGCACGCTATCGAACTCCAACAGCAGCGCCATGTTCTCTGCGCTCGCGGCAGGTTCATTGACCGCCACAAATTCCAGATCCTCATGTTGCCAGCCCGCGCGCAGGGCCAATCGCCCCATGCGCCCAAATCCGTTGATGCCTACTTTCATTGCTTTGCTTTTGGAAGTCCTTCCGTGGAGCGCAGATCCTAATCATCCCCCGATGCGCTGGATATTAAATGCCTGTGAATCGCAAGAGCCGCAGCTCACCGCTCGGGCAAGTCATCCTTGCCACGCTTATCAACCCGATCCTTGGCCTTCTTGAAGAGGTCATCCAGATCGGTCTCACGGGTTTGCTCCTTGCCCAAGGCTTGATCGAAGGCATCGCCCYCCCGCTGGCCCCGCCCCGAAACCTTAGTCTTCGCCGTATCCCAACGATTTTCGTCCAGAACAACCTTGCCCATGGAATCCAACTTCTCCTTGGGGGCGTGCTTGAGCACCTTGGCCGTCAGCACGTCCACAACCAGCGTGGACTCGCAGCAAGGGCAGCGCACTTCGATTTGTTTGGAGCTCATGGGCCGCATTCTATCCGGAAATCGATTGGACCGGGAAAACTGAGTCCGGGTTGGGTAGGGTGCCCCATCGCCCGCCATGGAACCTCAAGAACCCGCCCCCAAGATCCAGCAGGACCTGACCCAACGCCACAAGCGTCTCGGCCTGCGCACAGTGTGGATCTCGGCCATGACCCTGGTCAGTCGGATTTTGGGTTTCGTACGCGAGGCCCTATCGGCAGCCTTGTTCGGCGACAAGTCCCCGGTCTTCGACGCTTTCATCACAGCCTGGCGCATCCCGAACGTTTTCCGGCGCTTCCTGGGTGAAGGCGCCCTCTCGACTTCGTTCCAAACCTCACTGACCGAAGTCGATGCGGAGCGCGGCAACCTGGCCGGGTCCGCCCTCTTCAAGGCCACMGCCTRCCGCCTGCTCGTCATCCTGACCGTGCTGACCACGGTCATGATCGCMTTGACGYTGTGGTCCCCGGACACCATGCCCGGAACRGACTGGCRTTGGCTCGGTTCGCAGCCCGACGCCGTGCGCGAATTGGCGGCGCGGGTCATGCCCTACCTGATCCTCATCTGCTTGGCGGCCCTCGTGAGCGGCGGATTGCAAGTGCGTGGCCACTTCACCAGCCCCGCCCTGGCACCGGCCATCATGAACGTGGTCTGGATCAGCACCCTGCTGGTCATCGGCTGGCGTTTTGGTTTCGCGGACGCCACAGACGGCGTGAGGGACGCCGCCATTCACATGGCCATGGCGCGCTGGCTGGCCGCGGGTGTACTCATCGCCGGAGCCGTGCAGCTCGGCGTACAGATACCCGCCCTCTTCTCAACCGGCTTGCTAGGAACCGACACCGGCGAAGTGAAAACGAGCAAAGAACTCGTGCGCGCCGTCCTCTGGCGCAGCATGCCCATGGCCCTGGGCGCCGCCGTGTACCAAATCAACGTGATGATCGACGGGCTGATGGCGTTGGGCTTGCTCCCCACCGGCGGCGCGACCTTGCACTACTACGCCAACCGGGTGCAGCAGTTCCCCATGGCCCTGGTCGCCATCGCCGCCACCAGCGCGGTCTTCCCTTCGCTCAAAGCCATGGGCCACAAGGGCGATCTAGCCGCCGTGCGAAACCTGCACGACAACACCCACCGCAACGTGGCCTTCTTCGCCTTGCCCGCATCCATCGGCCTGTTTGCCCTGGCCGAACCGGTCATCCAGGTGCTCTTCCAACACGGAGCTTTCACCGAGGAAGGCGTCACGCGCGCCTCCTCCGCCCTGCGCATGTTGTGCCTGGCCATCCTGCCCGCCGGCGCCACCGGCCTGTGCGCACGCACCTATTACGCACTCGGCGATTTCTCCCACCCCGTACGCATCTCGATCGTGATGTTGATCACCAACGTGATCCTCAACCTGGTGCTCATCCTAAGTTTCGACATGGACGTGGACGGCCTTTCACTGGCCACCGCCATCTCCAGCTGGGGCACCTTGCTACTGATGCTTCCCGGCCTCTCCAAGCGCCTACCGAAGGCCACCGGCGGCACCCTCAAGGGCATCGCCATCATGCTGGTCCCCACCGCGGGCTGCGGCCTAGCCGCCCACTACGCCTGGCCGCCCCTCGCCAACCTACTGCCCGCCCCCATAGCCCTCGGCGCCGCCATCGGCGCCGGAGGCCTGGCCTACGCCCTCATCGCAATCGCCCTCGGCCTCCCCGAAGCGCGCCGCATCCTACGCAGGGGCAAGTAGTCCGAACTACTGAAACACGACCGACAGACCGGGCGTGAAGTTGCTCGTACTGCCATCGCGATACCACCCCTGAAAGTTCCAAGTTTCACCCGCGCGGATTGCAACGAGGCCCTGGGCTGGATCGGGGATCGCCTGAATCGGAACAGAAACCCGGTGGTAGCCCGAGTAGGAGATCCCGAAGGTTTCTTGCAGGCGCGCAATGCTCGTCCCCCCACCCAGGCATAGGTTTCCTTGACTCCCTCCTGGGTTGACGATCAGGCCTTGCCCCTGACTCGCCAAAAAGTAAATCGCTTGCCCAACCGGAAGCTGCTTTGCTAACAACTCCAGTTCATTGTCGGCAACGATGTTAGATCCTCGGCCCTGCAAGCTCGCCGCCTGCCCAGTGGAGTTCACCTGAGCCCCACAGAACGCCTGCCCTTCCTCCGACATGCAGACGACCGGAGGACTAGGGAACATGTAGAACCAATACTCCACGCAGCCGATTCCAGGGGAAGTTTCAATCAGAATGACAACCCTTTGTGTGACCTCGGTCCGATTCACCCAGTCCAACCCAACACCAGACTGAGTAGGAGTCGCAATCGCCAGGGGTGACCAAACGCTGGAGTTCCCACACTCGTTTGAGTCCGCCAGCCAAAGGGAAGCCTGCAGCCAGTGAATATTGTAGTTCCCGCCAACCACCCGAAGAGGCAAGGTTCCACCCGGAGGAACACACCTCGAGAAGTAATCGGGAACACCGTCAAACACCACAAGAGCACTGAGAGCTTGACTAGGCATTGGATAGGCACTCGCGCAGTCCTGATTGCCCGCGAAGCGATCTTCAACTAGGTTCGGGCAGTCGAAAGGAGATTCTTCAATGCTCAATTGACCTTGCCCGAACTCCCTCACGTCGCCGCCAACGCGCACGATCCTCGGGATGCCAAAACCTAGGGACAGGTCATCAAAAAGTGCACTATCGAACCGGCCAGCGAGCCCCATGTCGTCATTCGAAAGAACGCAAGTCGCCGTATCGCTAGCATCTCCAATGACCGAGAGAATGGTGTCGAACGAAGAGCCCTCCGTCTTCAGCATYGAACGRCCCTCCGGATACCACAGGAAGAAAACATCCCGACCCRAAATAGGMTCGCAMGMGCCTTCCCKGGGAAAGCCCGAAGCTCCRAATCGGCGCGTRTCAAACKGCACTGACCCAAAGGCCGCTATCGGAATCGGGTTCTCGAAGACGTCCCCGGGCAGCGACCCCAGGCCTCCGCCGTAGACCGTAACTGAAGTGGAGCGCCGCTTTGAAACCACAAAGTCGTCATAGCCATCCGAATTGACATCCCCAATTCCGATCACAGCTCGTCCAAGCCCAATCCTCCCTCCGGTAGGAGCTCGTTCGCCCAACAACGTCATTATTTGGAGGCCGGAACCGCCGGCCAAAATACGGACAGATCCGGATTGAGATCCCTCAAACGAATTGGCCACCGCTATATCTCGTATCCCGTCCCCATTCACATCGCCCACCGCATGCAGTGTTCCCCGCCCCCCCAGGAAAGCTGCTTCGATCCTACGAACAAAGCGTCCATCCGCTCCGGAGTGAATGAACACAGCATCCGTGTCTGGATCTATGAGGCCCCAGTCCCCCACTCCATCCCCGTTCCAATCATCGAGCCGCTCCAGTGTCGTTCCAAGAGCGTGCGCATCAGCGGACATAACTCGAAGGAGATTCCCTGTGGCTGCCCCCGAGTAAACGAAAACAATGCCTAAGTCGTTGGCCGTATTGTTCGGATTTCCTATCGCCAAATCTGGCGCGCCGTCCCCGTTCCAATCCCCAGCAGACTCAATGTCTGCACCAAAATTCACATCGTCAGGTCCCGCCAAATATTCCTTTATAAAGGTGCCGTCCGCCCCCGACAAAACTTGCACGCGCACACCCAAAGTAGAGACCGCCCAGTCGGGAATCCCATCCCCATCCCAGTCCGGTAAATCAGTGATTGCAGTACCAAACAAGGTCTCTCCAGTTCGACCAAAAACGGAGTACAAGAACCAACCGTTCGACCCGGAAAACACCCGCACCGTACCCTCCTGGGGATAGATGGACGCAGGCGTCGGCAATCCAACCGCCCAATCGAGAACACCATCACCATTGACATCTCCCAAAACTCTCAGGACCTCACCAAGCTCCTCCGCCGGCCTCCCGTTCACCCCATACAAATGGACCCCATCCACACCGGATACCGCATGGACGGCTCCCGCGCCTGGCCCGCCTTGTGAACCGTCGTGCGGCATGCCAATCAAGAAATCATCCACTCCGTCCCCATCGACATCGCCCAGATTCCCCATGGATTCCCCCACGCGAAATTCAACAGCCTGGTGAAACCCAGCTTCATACAGGACATCCTGGGCAAGCGCGGTCCCAGTGAGAATGGCGAGGGGCAAGAGCCCACAGAGTATTCGATTGGTAAACATAGTGATCGCCGTAGCGCGTTCGGCCACGGGGGTCACATTCAATCGACGCCAAAAATTACGGGGGCAACCTTTGCGCCTTCTTACGCCACACTCCTGGCCCCACACCGATCGTGCGTTTGAAGGATCGGTGGAAGGCGGAAGCACTGTCATACCTGGATTCGCGGGTGATGAGCTCAAGGTTTTGCTCGCCTTCATCAAGCGGGGCACACGCCAGATGCATGCGCTAAAAGGTTGGATTGACCTTCACCGGAATACCCATGGCTGCTGTGAAGCGAGCCGCGTATCAAGCCAGCGTGCAGGTTCCCTAGGCGCTTTCGCCTGCGGGCAAAATGTCCGCGAAGTGAAATCCGTCCCGCTCCACGTGCTCGCCCACTTGGATCGGGATGGGCTCGCGGAACATGGGGCCGGCGCTCACAAAGGTGTGGAACTCGCCGTTTTCGCCGCAGGGGTCCACGCTCTCCGGCAGGTCGCGAAGCAAGTCCGCGTCGAAAGCGCGGCCCACGAATTCGATGGGGCATTGGCGCGGAGCCACACATGTGAGCGTGGCTTTCAAACCGCCTTCGATCATGGTTTTGGCCAGGTCCCGGGTGTTCTTCAGCCAAAGCGGAAAAAGGGGCTCGATGCCGGTGGGCTCCAGGTTTTTCTCCCGGTACTCGCGAATGTCCTCGAGGTAGAGGTCGCCAAAGGCCACCGCTTGGATGCCCTCTTTCTTGGCCCGTTCCATGGCCGCGCCCATGGCCTCTTGGTACTTTTCGTTGCTGCACGGCGAAGGGATATTGACCTGGATGAGAGGCAACCCCGCGCGCTCCGCCTGAATTTCCAACAAGGACTGGCGCACCGCATGCATGGCCACCCGACCGTGGGTTTCGTTCACCGTGGTCAACAAACCGCACAACTCGATCTTGGGGTCGCGCTGCAACTGCAATAGGGTCCAAGCACTGTCCTTACCACTACTCCACGACATCCAAGTGCGTTTCTTCATGGCCGCTAGGATACCGCCCAGGCCACACTTACGGCTACGCCCTAAAAGCTAAACCGCAGACCCACATAGGGCCCACCGATATTGAAGTCCGCTTCAATCTGGCTGCCACCATCGTCGTAGGACACTTCCATATCGAAATTCCGATAGCCCAGCATGCCCATCATGATCGTTCCGCCCTTTCTGCCCATCAGGCGCACATCGATGCGCGCATCCACATCCAAGACGGTCGCTGTGGCTTCGGGCGCGGAGAGGCTGATCCAACCCAGGTTGAGGCTTCCAGAGACCGGGCTGTCTTCGCTCGACAGCCGCACGCCGATCAACGGCAAGGGAAACTGCTGGCTGCTCCTCAACGACAAGACTCCAGCGGTCTCATCCAACGCCACATCCAGGTCGATCCACTCCAATCCAAAACCCAGCCCAAGCACTGACGAGCCAAAGCGCGCCACATCCCAGGTCAGAACGGCGCTATAAGCTCCCATACCAAACCCGCTGTCCACCGCCGTTCCAGCCAACAATGTCGTGCCGTTCAAGGTGATCGTGGCTTCCACCGCGCCCTGACCTTCATAGTCCACCCGGAACCCGCTCAACTCCAGGGCACGACGACCATCCCGCATAAAAATACGAGGCAGCAGGGTGCTTTCCTCCTGGGCCAAACCCAGGGAGTCCATGCTTGAAGTCACCACCACCCCACTGTCCGTAGCGCCAAAGGACCCACTGGATGTGAGCTGGGCCATGCCGACTCCCGCTGTGATCGACGGGGCACTGCACGCACCCATCAAAAGCGCCATGGAGGCTGCAAACAAGGGCCAACACTCCCGGGGAGCGCGGCGTATGGGGTAAGGAAGGGGCAACATGGGGGTAAAAGGCCATCGGGAAATACCGACCCCGGTCTGGAGCCCCATCCAATTCCCCCTCCATGAGGCCCAGGAATGGCCCTCGGTTGACCAACCAACCCCGATGCCCTCCAAAACAGGGGGTCTAGGCAGGGAAGCCGCTCCCCTGTAAAGTCCCCCCTGCGCTGCGCCTTGAATCGAGACGCACCCCCGAAAGCCAAACTCCCATGAAACCCATTCAAATCCTTCTGGCCGCCATCTTGATGGTCGCCGTCGCCTCCCTGCTGATGGCCAACCAAGAACCCGCCGAAGGCCCCGCCGTGCGTCAAATCCCCTCTGACACTGAAATCCAGACCACCGAGTCCGGCCTCAAGTACTCGGTCCTGCAGCCGGGCAACGGCAAGGAATTCCCCGGCTTCGGCGACAAGGTCAAGGTGCACTACTCGGGTTGGCTCGAAGACGGCACCATGTTCGATTCGTCCTACAACCGCAACGAGCCCTCCGAGTTCTCGATCGGTCAGGTCATCGAAGGCTGGAACGAAGGCCTTGCCCTGATGAGCCCCGGCGCCAAGTACAAGTTCACCATTCCCTTCGACCTGGCCTACGGCGAAGCCGGCCGCCCGCCCACGATCCCGGCCAAAGCCACCCTCATCTTTGAGGTCGAGCTCATCGCGATCACCGCCAAGTCCATGGTTTGGGTCGAATGGTCCGATGAGCGCGAAACCACCGCCCTCGAAAACGGCGTCACCTACCAGGTCCTCGCACAAGGCGAAGGCATCGTGGGCTCCGAAGCCGAAATGGTGAATTTCGACTTCGCCCGCTACGACGCGGACCACAAGGTCAACATCTCCTCCGCCATGATCGGCGCCCAGGTCGGCCCCCCGTCCAACCCCGGCATCCCCTTCCTCAAGGCCATCATGGCCCACATGAAACCCGGCTCGCACCTTCTGATCAATGTCCCCAAGGCCATGGACATCCGCACCCCCGGCGACCAGGAAAACTTACCCGCCACCACCATGTGGCAAATCAAGTTGAACTCGGCCCAGAACTTCGAAGTGCCGATCTTCTCCATGCCCGCCGACGAGGACCTGAAGATCACCGCTTCCGGGCTCAAGTACCAGGTCCTGCGCGAAGGCAACGGTGATGCMACCCCCACCACCGCCAACAAAGTGCAAGTCCACTACTCCGGTTGGCTCACCGACGGCACCGGCTTCGACTCCTCATACGAGCGCAAAAACCCCGCCACCTTCGGCGTGACCCAGGTCATCCGCGGCTGGACCGAAGGCCTCCAGCTCATGCAAGTCGGCGCCCAGTACAAGTTCGTCATCCCCGGCAGCCTGGCCTACGGCGAGCGCGGCTCACCCCCCAACATCGGCCCGAACGCCACCCTGGTCTTCGTCGTCGAACTGATCAGCATCCAGTAAAGCACTGATTCAACAAAGGGTTTCGACCCCCAATCAAAAAGGCGCGAGCTCCAACAGGAGCCCGCGCCTTTTTGCGTGTCGACAAGCAGCTACCAGCCTGAGGGGTAGTCCAGATTCACAAAGTGATCTTGCCCGGCCTGCACGACGACGGAGACCGCTGGCCCCCATGCGCCATTGGCACCCTGACACCTGACCCAGGCCCTTCCCTTAGGAACCGCCTGGAACCGAAACCTGCCAGCCCGTACCAGTGCAACTTCGCCCCCACTTGCCCCGTCTTCACTGGAAGTCACCAACACATGCAGCAGTCGCCCCTCGGGCAAACCTACAATCCGCCCATAGACCCTTCCGCCTGGCTGCAAACCAACACGCACTGTCTTCTTCTCACCCATTGCGTCCAATCGAATTAGGGTCTTGCCGCTGAGCGCCCAAATCTCCGGGCCGGATTGAATTTGCCCACTGAGCAGTCCGTCGAAATCTAGGGAGTGGCGAACACGATAGGAACCAGGGCCTAGCTTCTCGAAAACAGCCCGTGTGTCTGTGTACCGGGTAGGCGACTTCCAGTAAAGGGAATMACCTCCRACCAGGGCCACCTGCAAGTAACGCGGACCGGCAGTCACAAAAGTCCCACCGGTATCCGAGACATCCAATTCCACGGTCAACGTGCACGAAGGGATATGCAGATCCATGCTCTGGGGGCTCGCAGCACCCACCTCAATCGCCCAGGAAGCCATGGATCGATCGTTTATCCCAAGGGCTATCTCCACCCGATAAGTTCCTGGTCCACCCAACACGACCTGGTAGTGGCCGTCGACTCCTGTAGGGCATCGTGCCTCCCCTCGCCCTCCTTTGATTCGATGGAAGCTTAGAATTCGCCCAGCCATGCTTGTTTCCCCCGCAAGCAAGCGGCCCTGTAAATTCACGCTGCCCGCCGAGGCCCCCGCGAAGTCCACCACAACGACTTGCCCTTCCACAGCCACGAATTGCTGTTGGGTCTGGGAAGAAATTAGCCCCCATGGCAACGCCGATCCACTACGCCCCAACGAAATCGAATACTCCCCTCCAGCAATACCCTTAACCGAATAAGAACCGTCCGGTTCAACACGACCCGAGTAAACGGAACGCTTGCCCCCATCACCCTTCAATAGTTTCAGTTGCACACGCAACCCTGCTTGCCACCAGTCTGCGTGCACGCTCCCCACGATCGTACAAAAAGAGGACAACTGAAGAGTCAGGTCGCGCAGCGCGGTTCCTGGAGAGAGCACTATAGTCTGAGTCGGTGAATACAAACCATCCTTACTCCTGGCAAACACGTTGTATGCACCAGGCATCAGGATCCTGATGGCGAATCCTCGCTTGGCCTGCGACCTCGCTCGCTTGCTCTTTTGGGGGCCACCGGCTTTGCTGTAAAAAACCGTCGCTTTGACGGGCTCACCGTCCGCGCTCACAACTAGGCCAGCCATGCTCGCTTCCCTCACGAGGGTTAAGGTCAGGCTCGTATCGGATGGAACCTCAACCCGAGCGATCCACGAGTCAAGATGCACCGAGCTCTTGGCCTCTACAAGCCAAGACCCCGGAGCCATGCCCTCTAAGCTAAAGCGTCCCTCGGGATCCCTAACCGCTCGGTTCACGGCCTTGGCTCCAAAATCCTTCCCCTCAACGCTCCCGGTGGAAGCAGGAATCAGCCTGAGGCTAAACGCAGAAACTGGCTGGCCCTGGTCATCCACCACTCGCCCGAACAAGGGGGCCACTTGCTTTAGGGTCAGGACCACCTCCTGATCTCCGGTGTGAATTCCACTCACCCTGGCACGCAGCGCTCCCTTGCGTCGAAACGCGGAAGGTGGATAAGTGGTATCACCTGAAGACTTCTTCGCTTTTGAAACCAACCCAGTCGCCATGATTTCGAAGGCCCGAGAATCAAAGAAGCCCCTGAATTCGAATCGTCCTTTTGCATCGGCAAATTGAACCCTCCCCGATTGAAACCTAACCGTTCCATCGATGCGCTTCGCGAGTTGAGCATTCTGAAGCGCACCGAACAACTCGACCATAGCTCCAACCGCAGGGCTGCCATCCTGCCAGAGCACCCGTCCACGAATCGTCATGCCTGTGTCGATCTCCCAAACCAGTCCCTTCCGCACCTCGCCCACACCCAGACCCTTCAAGTCCATCACGGGGATCGAAGCCCCCTGGACCTTCAGCCTCAACCGCGTATCTCCAGCGGGAAGCCCAAGGACCTCAAACCTGCCCTCGTGCAAAGTGCTGGTTACATTCGCATAGGACGAAAACGCATGGTTCCCCCGAATCATGACCCTTGAATTGAGGTTTGGATGAGTCTTTCCATCAAATTCAAACTTCAGGGGCAGAGCACTGATCGCACCTTCTCCAATGGGCCGCCCCACTAGATCCACAATGTACCCTTCGATCCGCCCCCCCTCGACGAGCACCACATCCAACTCACGGGAAGACCCTGGCTCCAAATCTACCAAGCCCAGTCGGTGATTCACAAACCCCTGGGCCTGCATGACAAGAGCCAAGGAAGTCGAGGCTGGAATACCAGCAAGAACCAATCCCCCGTCGTTCCCCAGGTGGAATTTGCGGTTCCCCTGCCAATACGAAGCTCCCTCCAACGTGGAGACAAGGCCGTCCTCCCTAGTGATCGGCCGGGAACCTGTCACGACTCGAACGTGTACATGAGCCCCGAGTTCAGGAAACAACTCAACGAGCTGACCCTCTCCAACCCGCCACGTTTCCTTCGCTTTCAAATAGCTGTACCGGCCGCTCAAGCTGAATCGAACCTTCTTGGTTCGCTTCGAAACAGCCACGCGGAAAAAACCGTCCCCTGCAACCGTCACGCGGTGTTCTCTGCGCCCTTCGGAGTCACTAAAAATGCGTCCCCTAGCAATGACATGCAAACGTTCATCGCTCGGCGTGGCCGGGTCCAACCGAACAACACCTTCAATCCAAATTACGTCGTCGCCCGTAGGGACCGAATCGATGGACTCGGTTTTGGCCATGGGCGCTAGCCCGGCCTCAACAGCCCCCACCCGCACTTGATTGTCCTCGTTTTCCGGTGCGGCCAATTGGGAGAGTACCGCGCCCTGCTTCCCGGCCTCGGATACGC
>JAESRM010000339.1 GCA_016764635.1 Planctomycetota bacterium | reverse complement strand
CTCATTCCCCCGCCACAACACCTGATCCTCAGGCCGCATCAACATGAAGTCCAACATCTTGTAGTTGGTCAACAAGATGTCCGGAGGTGACTGCCGCAATACCTTACGGTCATCAATCAAGTGATCCCGATCCGCAATCGGATGCGTGGCCTCGCCCCCCACATACAAACCCGCCGTCACCACACCTTTCAACCGATCATCATCCCACAACACCTTTGCCAAGCGCCGCGCCTGGTCCGTCGCAAGCGCATTCATTGGATAGAGCAAGATCGCCTTGATCCCCTTGCGCCCCTTAGCTCTCTCCCGCAAACAGTGATCCAACACCGGATACAAAAAACACTCCGTCTTACCCGACCCCGTCCCCGTCGTCACCAAAGTGTGCTGCGGCTGATGCCCCCGCATGCTATGCAATCGCTGAAACGACCGCATCTGATGCCGATAAGGCGTAAACCCCGGCCGAACATCCAAAGGAATCTTCGCCCCATCCACCACCTGACGAAACGGCAACCGAACGTCGAGATAAGGACCCCGAAACAACCCATCCCCACCACTCAAATGCTCAAACAAAACCCTCTCAAACTCCTCATCCTTGAGGCCAAAAGTAGCTCTCAAATAATCGAGCAGATTCTCACGAGCTTCACGGGCAACAATGGTGGGGAGCATGGTTAGATGTTATGCGGAACTAGTGCTAATTGACACCCTGGCCGGTCGTCCTCGGGAATGAGTGATCTCTTGCTGCGCGTTGGCAAAGGCTATCCGCGTCCAGCCTTCGGCCGCGAGTATTCCTAGGCTTTCTAGCCCCGTTACTCCGGGTCACCGCCTGCTTTTCCATCCCTCAGACTGCTCAACTCAGATAGAGTTGTCTCGAGCTCGATTTGCAAGGCCTTTGCCTTCTCAAGAGCCTTACTCATTGAACTTTCGGCATCATCGAGAACCCCATCTAAGCTCCCCTGTGTGGACTCCGCCACTCCGCGAACCTCGTCCAACTCCTTGGAGAGCCTCTCGACCTCCTGCCCCACGTTGCTCATAACATAGAAATATGTCGCCGCCGATGAAGCGAGCGCCGTTAGCAGCATAGCGGTAAACATGCGGGCTATAAAATTACGACGACCATGTTTAGATTCCACACCATCAAATGTTGGTGACTTGCCATGAACTTTCAGGTCGGCCCCTCCTGCTACTCCAGAAGCTTCCTTTCCATCGCGTGAGGAGACAATCGAAGAACGCGACTTACTCTCTTCTTCTCTTAGGTGTGACACATCGGGCTTCCTCTGGCTTCCATCCTGATACAACTCCGAACTTCCTAGGAATCGGACACCCACCGATGGCTTAAGAAACAGAATCCCCCCCACCTGCTCTGCACACTTGAGCTTCTCCGAAACCGCCGCTGAGATCAGGCCGTGTGATAAACAGAAATCGGCAACCCAGCTCCCTGTCACCCCTTCCGATAAACGGTTGGCACATACCTTCACGGTTCTACGCCCGTACGCATCAAGTTTGTCTCTTTCGGTAGCTCGGAGCTCCCAGACCCCCTCCCCCTCACAAGACACGAGGCCCCATGCTGTGACATCTCCTGCCTTGCCATTTGGCTCATGGGTGAGCTCGAAGTTCTTGGCTAGCTTGATGGTCTGTGGAATTTCGCCCTCTGGCATGTACTTCGGCAAACCGGAAACATGAAAGCTCCCCCCAGAAGAGTCATAGATAAAGGATGGCCTTATCAATCGCCCATCCTCGTACGCCAGCCCTCGACCCCAGGGAATATGTACTCTGAGAAAATTCGGAGGTCCTCCGACTCCAATTTCTTTAACGTCACCCCGCCGAATGCCAGTTGGACACTCTTGAAYTGGATATAGGGTTCTTCAAACAGCCAGGCCTCTTCAATAATTTCCTTGCGCTCGGCACTTGCGGGTAGAAACAAGCCTTGGTGTCCGCTCGAAGAAGCCACCTTGCCACCAAAGGAATTTTTAAATGTAGACAGTCGGCCAATACCAGAAAATGGCTCCCAAATCTGGGTGGTTATGTGGTCATTGAAACCGTAATCATCATCACGCCAGATTTCGAAGTGAAGCGATTCCCACTTTCCGTTTGCCTCTGCGAGTGAAAGCTCAAATTCGTCGACTATCCTTACATATGCATGAGGACCCTCCTCAACCTGCCCTGAATCTCCGCCAGCGCCCCCTTTCGACCATTCCAAGAACAGCGCGGGCTTAGGCCCTTCGCCGGAGTTAAGCCCGAACCCAGAGACTACCAGCAGGACCGTGTCTGCCTTCCGAAACTGATCACCGAGGGCAATTGCCTTATCTAGGTCATCGCTTGTACCATAGCGGTTTCGGTACACCCGCATTGCCGCGAGCCGCTTGCGCAGGGATGTTTTGCTCTTGCTCTTCCCGCTTCCACGGACCTTGGATATCAAACGGTTATGTTCATAATCATTGATATCATCGAGATCCTTCTTCACATCACCTTTCAGAGGGCTGTCCGGATAGGTGGTTATGAATTCTGTCCCAAGGCTATGGGCTTCCTTCGTTTTACCCTGGTGTTTCGCAGATGCATAGGCCTGATAGGCTACCTCCATGAGCTTACCTGTTAGCTGATCGCGCAACTCTTCTAGTTGGGATATCTTGCTGTGACCTTTCACCTCCAACCATTTCCTGGTTTTGGATTGTAATTCTTTCAGCTGCGTCCTATCCATCCCTGTTCCGCTCAACCTCTCCCCTGATTTCTGCAAGAAAGCATCAACACTTGCATCTACCGCTTTCTCATTGGAGGGAGACAGGTCCATGCCATCCCCTGTTAGTTTCGCGACATCGGACACGCTCCCATTTGCTACTTCGGAATTGAATCTGCGATTCTCCACCCCATTCCAGAAGAAACGACCTCCAACAACCATGGCAACGATTGCAAGCACCACAGCCATTAGGACTTTCTGCCTCCTCTTCTTAGAGGCCTCGATTTGAACCAACAACCTCTCAAGTAAGGGGCCAAAGCCCGTGGGTCTGTGAGCAAGGTCGCCTTCCCTCTCCGGCAGATCGAACCCGTACACAGACACTGGTGATATCTTCTCTATAAAGTCATCCCCATAATCAGATTTCAAGCCGTCGATGGCTTTACTAGCGAAATCCTGCCCCCATTCCACCGCGACCTTCAGACCAGCCGCAGGCCCATCGGCCCTTGCCGCTTCGTTGGCCCCAACAACCAAATCGGCCTTGGTCAGAACAGGAATAACCCGCGGTAAATCGGCTCCAGCTCCCCTCATCCCCTTCACTTTCTGCAGCGCGACCTTAAGGGTGTTGAAATTTTCGCTTGTTGCCTCGATCAAGTTCTTTTTTTTCGCCACATCTGCATCGGGTGCAAAGAGCAGAAGCACGACGCCGCAATCCCGGAGGTATTCTTTAAAATTATCCAATTCTTTCGGCTTGAGCGTTTTCATGCAGGATTCCAAATCCTCGCCCGGGTAATCAAGCCAACCTAGCTGATAGATGCCCACGCTGGATTCACTCGTGGACAAGCGCAGCTTGAACCTGTGCTGTGTGTAACCTCCTGTTTCCGTCGTCTTTTTGCCTGCATTCGCCATCTCACCTAGCTCGTGAAATCTCTCAGTTGGTGTCGGTTGATCCCCTACCAAACCCTCATCGGTTTCACCTAGTATGTTCTCCAGGTGAATTCTGTCTCCCTTGGGTTGATCAACATAGGACAATTTAGACAACGCCTGGAGCATGGATGTTTTCCCGGCCCCTTTGCATCCAAGAACCAAAACCTTGATTTCGTTTTCCAAAGTGGGTGTTTTAATTCGTTTCTCGTTTCGATCAGTCATTGCTCTTGCGGGTTTTAGTTGCTCTCTATGGAGCGGATTCATCAGGCACGCTGCAAATCGCGCTTCCTAAAAAGTGTGTTCAATGCCGGGAGGCCGAGGGCTACTACGATGGCAAACATCAAAGCTGCGTACAAAGATAGCCGGATCAATTGCACTCCACTCGAAAGCTCCGACAGGATCCTGGCTGTGGCTCCTGCTAGCGCAGACCCCACCAATTGAGCGGATCCAATAGCCACGTCAGAGAATAGTGACCCCACCCCCTTCCCGATGGACTCGGCATTTGGAAGCGTTCGCGCAAAGAAAGTGACCGTGAGCCCCAAGGCCAGTCCAGCTCTCGCCACAAGCCTGCGATGCTTGCCGGCGAGTTTGGCGGACCCCACGGTGAACTTTGCTCCAGCTTGGAGAATGCCCATTGCACCTCGGCCAGCGAGTGAGATACTGCCGGCGGCTAGATGCGCACCTAATCGAACAGACCCCTTGCCTAACCCCAGTGAATTGGCCGCCAGTTTCGCAAGCCGACTATTGGACCTTGCCAATTTGGTTATTTTTGCATCAACGGCGCCGCCTAGCCCTCGGCCGATCCCTTCAAGCTTTGCCTTCCAATTCGCCCTGGTTGCACTTCTTGAAGTTTTGATAGTGCCTTTAGCTGCACCCTTCACACCCGCTTTCACAGTAGCCTTCGCAGTACCCGTCCCCACTCTAGCAGCCGCTGAGCCCGCAGACGACGTCCCTGCGCTTGCTACGAGAAGCCCCAGTTCAGCCACATCCAGGGCCGCCCAGCCCAATTCAGACCACTCACATGGGTGCCCCTTGGCCCAATTCCTAGCAACATTTACAGCTGCGCCGCCAGGAACATTCTCAAGCCACTGGTATTCGTCAACACGTCGACTTCCATCCTCGTTGAAGTACCTGTTCACAAAGCCCGGGTCTTCATTCACCTTATTGAAAGCTGACTCTCCGAATTTGACGACGAACGGCACTATTCTGTGGCCGACTTGATCATTCTCCATCCAGTGCACTAGCTGTTCGACAAAGTCCGGATGGTCATAATTGCCGAATACCCAGATAGCTAGGTCTCCGTACTTTGCAATAGCTTCCGCCGCAACCGGCACAGCTGCAACCCCCTTTAGCTCAGGGTCAAAACGCGTGTAAATCAGAGATGTCACATCATCGGGCCCATATTCGGTTAGGACCTCCTCAGCAACATGCCTTGCATCTGAATGAAACCTCAAAGCAAGGGGTGTTTCCTGAGCCGCCAACCACACGAGAGGGTAATCCGAGGCTACCTGGGCAAGCCTCGTGACGGCATCTCCACGCTTGACGTGATCTCCACCATCTGGAGAGACCTGATCCTGGTTAAAGAAGATCACATTGGCCACTTCAATGGGGTCCAGTTGATACTGAGACCAAAGTTGTTCAATCAGGCTGCCATGGGTCAATACCATCTGAATGCCAGCATACCCCAAAGCACCTTCATTCAGCAGAATAGCCAACACTCCTTCGTGCCTCTGGAGTTTTTCCATGTCCTGGGGCATCATCTCCTGAGGCCTACTTTCACTGCAGTAGATCGTCGCGAGGGGAGTTGATAGCCATTCTCGACTGCGCCGGTAGAAGCCAAGCTGCTCTGGCGCGCACCCTGCTCTCCAAAGGGTCAACGCTAGTGCATCGTCGCGGACCAGGGGCCAAACCGACACGTCCTCTCGGCAYTCCTCAAGCTTCTGAAGGTATTCATCCACGGCCGGCAAACCGAGTTCCGCTTCAATCATCTGCACTGCACTGCCATGCGAGACTAGAAACTCCTCCCTTGCTTCGACACCCCGAAGCTCCGGATCGTCTAAAGCAATGTATGCAAGCCTCGCCCTGTAGGGAACGTCTCCAGTCAAGGCCATCTCAGCACCCAAATCGGCGATTTGCGAGCGCCTGCGTCCACCCTCCTCAGTACTCAGCGCTGCAACCTCAAGAGCGCGCAACTTCCCCTTGTCTTTGATTTTGGCTATCTGCGCAGCTGCTTGAGGGTCTGAATCCGCCAGGCGACCTAACATCTCCTCAGCCTCCTGCCGCGTCTTCACGGCTTCGGGATCACGAAGGAAGTACTCGTGCTTGTAGACCAGCACGGCCAACAAGGCGATCAATATCCCTGCCCGCATCTTGGGGTTGTGCTTCCAGCCCTTTTTCAACCAACGGTAAGCCTGACTTACACCACCCAAGAGAATATTCATGATGAGTTCGAAACAAAAAATGATCCTAGAATCCGATTGCCCAGCTTAGTGGTCCCCGGTGCCTGCGTAGATGATACCCGCAAATTCAACACCCACCAGCGCTGTGACCATAAATACCCTACCAGGGTCAAGATACGTCAATGCCAACCTGCGCTCTAAGCGACACGTCCCCCGCAGAGCTCTTCGTGTAGTCGCTTGCCTTCCAAATTAGGTGCATATGTGATAGGCTTCCAACGGGCCCATGGGGGCACACCAGTAGTCTACCGTTCGCCACTTGACAGCCCACTCAGATGTCCAAACAGTCAAAATTTCCAAAGCTCGCGTACAATGATGCAGATCTGTATCCAGTAATTAAGGGCGCAGACCCCGCTCTTCGCAGGTTGCTAGCCGCCACYCTGGCTGAGAAGACAAGTTGTTCGATTAGCAAGAACGAAACAAGACCAGCCGCACTAGCGCATGAAATCCAACTGATGGGCGGGAACACGATTGTGAATCTGTTCCGTGGCAACGGGGTTCACTACAAGGAAATCCTCGAGGATGTGGTTTCCAAGGTCGGTGCCTCCGCTCCTAGCTCAGCCCGAGTACGTGACAGGGAATGCGCGGTCGCCCAGCATGTCATCACCCAAGCATTGGACAAGATGGATGCGGCCGAGCGTGCAGCCCTCGAGTCCGAACTTCGCGACATTTCGAACGGCCAGGCCAACCTTGAATCGCTTCGTAGCCTTAAGAACCTGTCTGGACCTATTCTGGGCGTAATCGCTCGAACCATCGCGGTTCAGATGATGAAGAGAATGGGAGTCGCGGCGGCAGGCAGTTTCGCCGGTGGCCGCACAGTCGCGGCTCTCGCCGGCCCCATTGGATGGGCGATTGGCGGGATCTTGACGGCTATCGACGTTACAGGACCCGCGTATTCCGTCACCGTCCCATCCGTAGTCATAATCTTCATCATGCGCACCGAACAAGCCGCCGCGGATTTCGCCGATCAAGTCAAGGACCTATAAAATGCTCGACAAATTTAATGTACTACGCCAAATTCCCGAGCATGTGCTTACCGGGCTTTTCTCGATTCCACCTCAATTCACGGAGCATGGAGGAGTGATTCGAAGAGCAGCTGGCGGAGGCGGAGGCGGTCAAATCGTTGCCCACCTACTCACCGGCAACACAGAGGCTATCCAGGGAATTCGAGGACTACAGGGCCTAACTCAAGCCAGCCTCGCACTTCAGGGTGTAAACCTTGCCGTCACCGCCGCTGGGTTCATTTACATCGCCAAGAAGATAGACCGGCTTCAACAGGATGTGCTCTCCTTGGGTACATCCCTATCTGAACTTCACTCAAAGATCGACACTCTTGCATCGGAGACCGATTATCGCTTATTCGGCAAAATGCTAGGCAATGCCGAGGCAATTGCAGAAGCCATTGCCGGTGATCGATCCGTCATGCTCGATAGTTCCCTTGCCAATGCCAAGGAATGCCTGGGGGAGGGCAAGGCCATTATTCACCGATGGACTGGTGACGCTTCCTCAGTAAAGCAGTTATATGCGAGCGAAGCCGACATCGCTCGCTTCCCACAGTTCGTGCAAGTAGTAGCTATCGCCGAATCTGCTGTAGTCCAAGGTTACGCCCATCTTGGCGCAAGTGACTTAGCGCTAACCCGATCAGAGAGCCTAGTCGACTGGCACACCGATCTTCGTTCAAGAATCAAGGCTCCTGTTCAGCAAGGTGAATTCTGGGTGGGTCAGCCCCAATACCATCAACAACCCATCACCGAGCTCCTCCAAGAGCAGAAGGTGTGGTCAGAGGGGCTTGAATTCCAAAGGAATACCCTTCGCCTCTGCCGAGATCATGAAATTGACTACAAGGAGCTAGCTTCGCTAACCGCAGAGGAAGAGCTCCTTTGGTTAGAAGTGCCTTGTACGGCTGCGTCTTAGACGCAAGGGACAGCGCGCAACCTCTTGAACAGGCGAGACGGAGGATCGCTTCCCTGAAGCACTGTCAAGAAAATAGTTCCCACGAGTAGACCATTCACCAGGAAATCTGCCCCCTGAATGCGCTCAAACTTTTAGAAGGCAAACACTGCAAACGATTTCAACCGATCCATGGGGCTGGTCTGCGTGGGTCAATTGGCCAATGTGCAGACCGTACTCGAGGACTATCTGATTCAGGGTCTTGATCAGCGCCTGGTCGTCAGAGGCGTTCTTTGTTTGGGCTTGAATGGTTCGGCGAGCGGCGCCGGGGAGGTCGGTTGATAGGGCGGAGATTAGGGCTGTGATGGACTTTAGGGTGTCGGGGTTGGGTTCGTGTTCTTCTAGTTTTTGGAGGCGGTCTAGGATGGTGCGTTGGTAGCGGGGAAGGCGGGATTTTGTGCTTCGSGCKCCTTCGCGTTGGTGGATTTCAGTTTCGAAGGCGGTGCGGCACTTTTCGATGTGGGAGCCGAACCAGTTGGGTTCTGGGGCGGAGGGTTCGCTTTCGATGGCGGTGATTAGTTTGAGGGCGCTGTGGAGGTTCAGGGCTTCCGGAGAGCCTGTTCTTGGGCAGCGGTACATGCGGATGTCTTCCTTGTGCTTCAGTAGAACGGCAACGCCTTCGAAGGTGGTGCTGAAGCGGGCGGCGCGGAGGCCGGGAGGCTTCGCTAGTAACTCTTCGAGCCAGGTGGGGTTTTCAGTGC
Source organism: Planctomycetota bacterium (assembly GCA_016764635.1). Classification (GTDB taxonomy): domain Bacteria; phylum Planctomycetota; class UBA1135; order UBA1135; genus NORP259. Next base: position 7,769 of record JAESRM010000339.1, on the reverse strand, counting down.
GTATGTGCTGGAGAAGGGCTTCGGCGTCTTCTATGGGGCCGGCTGCGCCTTGTTCCTCGGACTCGAGCACACCCAGGCCTTCTCCATTGTCGGCCTCATAGATTGCGTACATGGCGCGCTCATTGAGTTCCTCTGAGGGGTCTAGGATCGCGCTGTCCTCGCCGATGCACTCATGAATTTCTCGGATACGCTTGTCGAGCTTTTCTTTGAGGCCTAGGTGCTTCTCCAACTCCAACTCGGGTAGGAAGTTGAACGCGAAGAGAAGTTCGTGTTCCGTTCCGATGCGATCGATCCTGCCGAAGCGTTGGATCAAACGAACGGGATTCCAGTGCAGGTCGTAGTTGATCACGATGCGTGCATCTTGGAGGTTGATACCTTCTGACAGGATGTCCGTTGCGATGAGGTGGCTCAATTCATCTCCAGGGTAGCGCTCCCGGCTGATCGCGTTTGCTACTGGCGCGAAGCGAGTGACCATCTCGACGCGGTTGTTCGTAGACGACGAACAAAGGGCGATGTCCCCAAAGCCCTTCATCGCTCCCAGGTTCCGGTGTAAATATTCAGCGGTCTCACTGAACTGGGTAAAGATCAAGACCTTCTCCCCCTCGAAGCTCGGTGAGCGGAGTAAGCCTGCTAGCCGGTTGAGCTTCGCATCCTCTCGGGGGTCGATGAGCTTCATCAGGTCCCCAAGCTCCTTGAGAATGGCGGCATCGGCGGCTACGTCGAGTTGGTACCTCCTGAGGTCCAAGTGTTCGAGGGGGATGCGGCGTTGTAACTCACGGGCCTTCTCCTCAGCCAATGCTGCGTCCTCGCCGAACTCGTCGGTCAAACTACCGGACTCCGAACGGGATCGTATCGATTCAACCTGCTTGAGGTTGGCGGCCTCCATGCGATTCACTGTTTGCAGGAATGCAAAGACACTGGACTCCAGGCGCTTGAACAGCAACGCTCGCATGAGCCCGGTCAACCCCTGGCCGGACCAAGCGAGATCCTTGTACAGGTGCTCAAACTGCGGAGCCAAATACGCAAGCCTATTGTAACGCGCGTACTTCAGGCCACCGCCCGCCAACGAGCCCCCTATGGGCGCGATGCGGCGACGTACTGTGTCGTAAAAGCCCCCGTAGGCCTTCTCGATGCTATAGGAGATCGTCTCTAGCTTCCGGCGCGGGAAGAACTGCTTCCTCTCGCCCACCCAAAAGAATGCGCGTTTCCTGCCGTCCAGGTACAGGGGCAAGTCTGACAGGAGAACCGACTTTTCGGTGTCTGCGTCCAACCCGTACTGAACGAGAATGTCACGGCGTGTTCTCCGGACCAACAAGTGACGGAGGAGGTCACGTAGGTCTGCGCCGCCGGCTTCGGCCTTCTTGAAGAATTGCTGCAAGTGCGGAGGCGAGATGGGCAGCTCCGTGCGATCTGTCTGGTGGAATAGTTTGATTTGGTTGTAGATGTCCTGACTGGTCCGGTTCATGGGCGTTGCGGTCAACAACAAGGCCCTACGGTCCCCACCAATAAACCTCTCTAGTAGCTCGTAGCGTTGAGTATTGGTGTTGCGGAACATATGACTTTCATCGACCAAGACAAAGTCTCGGCCATCAAGCTCACCGTTCTCTCGGGAGAAAGCCAAAGAATAGCGGGACCCCTCCCTCAACTGCCCCACAGAAAATACGCGCACGTTCAGGTCAAACTTCTCCGCATATGCCTTCCACATGTCTACCAAGCTTGCGGGGCAGAGCACTATGGGCCGAACCCTCTCTACACGTTCCAAGTACTTCAGGATGGCCGCACCCACAAAACTCTTGCCCAGCCCAACCACATCTGAAATGAAACACCCGGGCCAGCGCGCCAGGATTCCAAGAGCCCTGCGGACTGCATCTAGCTGAAACTCAGTCAGGGTTTGAAAAATCAACTCGTCTCGCAGAAACACCTCGACCGATTCGTCAACAGGTTCGGATAGCAGATGGTGAGCGCTAATCACATAGGCTTCATACGGAGTCAAGCTGGCCAGAGCCCAGCAACTCTCCAACTCCTCCAGCAGTACATCGTCGATCTGGTGTGACACGCTCCATAAGTCCCCAAACCAAGCTTTCAGTTCTGCGTAGACGGTCTCCCCTTGCAGCATGTGCGCTAGAGAGGCTCGCTCCAGATCGACCTGAAATGGGTTTCTCGCTGAAACCAGGCCTTGGTTTGCTCCGGCGAATAGCAATGCGCGAGTATCCAATGCTCCTTGTAGCAACAACCGGGTTCTGCAAGAGCCATTTCGAAGGCGCTCTGCAGTTCCTACAACTTCCAACTTGGAGTCCATGGTCTGCTCCATGGACGCCAGACCTTGACGCAACTGCAGACGGATGGCTAATACGGCTTTGTCCTTGTCCCCCGCTACGGGGTGTGCTCTTCGGGCCAGGAGTTCGGCAAGTTGCTTTCCTGAAGATGACGCTTCCGTCAGGCGTTCTACCGAATCCAATCCGGGCGGAACCACGATGACATCCACTGGACAATCTCCTATTCCGTAGACGAATCCCGTCCAACCGGACACTAAGAGGCTGCCAGCGGCGACTTGGATGTTTGTCGTTTCCCCAAGCGCTCCTCCGACTGAATCGAAGACTGCATCAGCGGTGGTCAGGCTTTTTGCGGGGACGTCGGATGACGTCTCCGACAAGACTTCAGGCTCATCTGAATTCATGTTCATTCTGGTACTAGGTAGTAGTTCCCGGATCGGGAGTTAAGCAAGACGGACAACTTCTCTTCGGCCTTCATCTGAATCTGACGCACCCTCTCCCTGGTTACACCATATCGAGCCGCAGTCTCTTCCAAGGTCAGAGTTCGTTTACTAATCAGTAGTCCGTATCTGTGAACAAGCACATACCGCTCTCGGGGTTTCAAATTCCTGATCGCACGCAAAAGGCGAAGCTTGCGTTCTCTGTAGATGGACGCATTGAGCGGCTCTTCCGCAGCTGGAGCGTGCATGATCTCCAGATTCAATTCATTGAAACCGTGCACGGTCATTCGGGCGACCCTCTTCATTACAGGATCCGACCAACTGAGCTCCTGAACGATGTGGACCGGCTTTCGTATCATATGATCAGTGTTAGCCATGGCTCGCCCAATCCTCTGCTTGACCCAAGGGGTCGCATATGTAGAGTACTGCAAACCCCTCTCAGGCTCGAACAGCTCAGCGGCCCTCATCAGACCCAGGACACCGTGGTGGAATAAATCCTCCCGCAACAAGCTCCTCGCGTGCTTTGCTCGTTTTCCTGCGTATGCCAATGCAAGTCGTAGGTTGATTTCGACAACTTCATTTATGTCGCCCCGAAAGGCCGCCAAATTTGCGTGAGGAACCGCCCGGGCTTTCCTTCTATGGTTGCCTATCTCAACAAGTGGATGAACGGCAATCCTCCTCAACGCAGGCATAGCCTCCTCAAACGGACGTCTAGACTTCGAAATAACGACGTTTGTAAAGAACTCTTCATCACTCCACAGTCGATCCAAAGCTGCCTTCTTCACGGTCACACCAGAACACTTACCCAAGAACCTGAACACCCCGCGCCGTACTCGTGACGGCCGCCTAGGTGACTTGCCTTCCTCAACACAGACCGCTGCTTTTTCAAAGGCGCTGCTGATACCGTTTGAAAGCAAGAACGCCATAGGACCGGCGCGGTACTCTCCATACCACTTGATGCTCGCAAAGGACTCGGCTCCACCAACGCTGTCCACCAAACAGATACTATCCGGATACGCCAAGGCGAACTTCCTCAGCCACTTACCAACCTGGGTCCCGACTTCGAGCACTACGTACAACACCTGGAGATCGTTGTAGGTGGACAAAAGCCAACAGTGCCTAACCTTATCCCCCACTCCCTCGTCATCAATGTCAGGCACCAGTGGGCGAAGCACTTGGGTATAACCCAAAGGAGCCAACGCTTGCGCAATGCCCGCAGCCTTGTCCTGATATACATCACGCTCGGGTTGAATTTTGACATCTTCAACCGCCCTCCGGCGTAGCGAGCCCCAAGAAATTTTGTTTTGCGTCATTGGTTAATTCTGCATCCGATATTCAAGAAGTTGGTGATGCGTCCAACACCGCATTTCCGAGAGCACCCATAGCCTGGGATTGACCCATGATGGGTTCGATCAAGAGTCGTCTTCCTCTGGTTCACCTTGGGCATCCCACCCATTGTCAACGGTCAGGCCAGGAATGAACTGGAGCAACTCAAGGCATTCAGCCAGCTCTTCGGCGGTCTTTATATTTGCGCAGGTTCTGTGAGGCCAGCTCTTGTGGGGGTAGGTGCAGGTGGGTGGGTTTGTTAGGTCGGTGTGTTCGAGGGGGAATTGGAGGCGGAGCCAGTTTTTTCTGGGTCTGACTATTAGGGGGTAGGGTTTGCCGGCGCCGGGTTTGCCTATGCCTATGAAGTGCAGCCAGATTGTGGGAGTTAGGGATCTGGTGGAGGTGGCTTCTAGGAGTTTGGCGTAGAGGTCCTCGCTTAGCTTCGACATGTTGAAGTGGGAGAGGTTCTCTTTTGGGGTGTGGAGAGTTGGGGCTTTTTCCTTTTTGTAGGTGGCTACGATTCCTGGGGCTAGGTTTGGGGCGGGCCAGACCTTTGTGGCCCTTTGGGTGAGTTGGGCAGCGCGGCTTTTGATGGCGGCTTCGTTCCAGGTGGTGGCTTGGGCTAGGGAACTGTTTAGGTGGAAGGGGCTGGCTGCGAAGCCGCCTTTCATGTCTCGCTTTTCCAGGAAAGGGCGGTCGCTGAGTTCGGGGTTGTAGCCGGTTAGGGTTAGGTTGCCGAGGGTGTGTAGCCAGTGCTCTTGCACGTTCATCCAATCGGGGCCCAGCATGGTCTGCCACTCTTGGGAGAGGTTTTCGTTTTGCGGCAGGACATGCTCGACCTGGTAGTTGCCGATTTGGATTGGCTCCTTGCTGCCTTCGTTTTCCAGCCGAGTTAGGCAATACTGGCTGTGTTTGAAGTCGTAGAGATTGCGGCCGGCTAGTGCGGTGCGGAACTCTTCGTCGCGTGGGAAGCGTTGGCGGCCGGCTCGCAGGATGAGATAGGCTGCGAGGCTCTCCAGGAGGTTTTCTTCGTCGAGATGGGTGCGGATCGTTGCGAAGGTGCGACTGAGTACGTTGCTGGGGATGTCGCAGACGGCGCGGCGGAAGAGCCAGCTCTCCATGAGGCGGGCGATCTCGACCATGTCTTCGTCGGAGAGCGTGCCCGACTTCCAGAGCGAGTAAGCGTGCAGTAGGAACGGCATCGGGGCGTCCACGCGGATCGCTTGCAGGCCGGCAAAGACTTTGGCCAACAGCGGATGGGACTCCTGCCCTAGCGCGATGCACGCGTAGTGGTCCGCGCACTTGTGGAGATCCTTGACCAGTTCAGCGATCAGAAGATCCGGGTTCATCATCCTGTAGCGCTTGAACGTCTCGTACCCGCGGCGCAGGCTCGGGACCTCTCCAAGGCGCATGGTGAGCCAGGCGCGCAGGAAGCGATCGAAGGTGTCATCCTCTTCGGTCCGGCCCAAGGTCCTTTCGATCGGACGCCAGTGATCTTTGTAGAGCTCTTCCTGTTGCTTGGGTTCGAGCCCCATGAGCACGAAGTTGCGGATCAAGTCCGATTGTGAAAGGTCGAGTCCGGTTGAGTTGAGGCTTTCGAAGATCAGTTGCGGGTTGTCGTGATCGCGATCCAAGGCGACATCCACCACGAGTAGCTTGCTTATTCCGTTGTAAAGGACATGCGGAGGCACATCGGTATCTTCCATCTTCTCCTGGAAGTACTCGAAATTGTCGACCAGGTGGCGAGCAGGGTTCTCTGGCAGGGCCTTGCCATCCAGCAGGGCCCGGTACGTCTCCACGTCACCCCGGGAAAGTTGCAGCTTGTAGCGCAGGTCTCCATCTTCCTCCTGATTGAGAAGGCAGTAGCTCCTCACTCTCCTTGCGGTCAGCTCATTCGAAGCGGAAGGCTCCTGTTTGTCCAGAACCCGCGCCAACGCCTCAATCATCAAAGATACCGTAGTCAACCGCTGTTGGCCGTCGATAACGAGCAACTGCGGAACCCCGGTTGCTTGATACAAGCCACGCTCGATGTACACGACGGACCCAATGAAGTGGGCTGGATAGTTGTCATCCTGGGCCGCTCGTACGACGTCATCCCAAAGCTGCGCGCACTGCTCCTCGGTCCACTTGTAGGCACGCTGATAGATAGGGATCAGGAACTGCTTCGGCCCCTTGAACATGCCTATGAGCGGTGTGGCTGTAGCTTTCATGAGGTCTTACCTGGTTCCTTGGGATTCGGGGAATCCGATTCCGGGCTCTCCGGCATCTTCTTCCCCAGCCGGTGCTCGAACTCGGCCCAGGCCTGGCGGTAGTCGGCTTCGCGGTCGCAGCGGGTCCAAGGGGTGGGGTAGATGCGTTCCATGCGGGGCTCGAGGCCTGGGTCGGTGTAACGGAGGCCGACGAGGCGCACGGGACGGCCTTCCGGGTGGTCTTCGTCGCTCCAGCGGACCTCGGTTTCCGCCAGGAGGTCGGCCATGGTGCAGCGCTCGGATACGCCGAGTACGTCCGCCTCCTTCTTGCCGAGGCGAACCTTCTGCTTTCGAAGCTCTTGCGTGTTCGATCCGTCGGGATGGTATTCCGCGTGAACGTCGAATCCGGCTTGCTCTTTGAGGGTGGCTGCCAGCTCGACGAGGCTTACGGCGGGTTTTCTGGCTGCGGTTTTGGAGGTGGGTACAAACCGTCCGTCTTGACCGCACACCCGGCTCTCAGAGTTATCCTGCATCACGTAGTAGTGCGCCCTATAGATTGAAAGCAGTTCTTCCTCGCTCACTCCCAGTGACATTGCGGCGAGAACATCTAGCTCGAGAAGGGCTTGGCGACGAGCAAGGTCGGTGCGCAGCGCAGAGTCACGCGACCACTTCGCGCTCAGGGCGCGGAAGCTCTCCATTCGCACATCGCGGCTTGCAAAGGAGTCCTCCTTAAACTTGGGATTCCACATACGCTCCCACAGCGTCGAATAAGGCTCTGTAATACAGTTGAGTCGCAGCACGCGGGCGTTGGCCTCATTTGCAAGAACGGCTTGGAGGAGTGGCATGTCCTTGGCGAGATCTGCTCGACAATCGCCTTTGCCCGTTGTCCTCACGAAAAAGTCCATTGGAAGGGACAGTGCGCCGAAAGAGAATGACATCAGTTCGTCGTCTGAACTGAAAGCAATCGACACCGCTGCATCGATGTGCCCTAGGCCCGGCGGAATCACACAAGCGACCAGCCCACGCTCTCCCGTGAAAGACACCTGCCGCCTATTGACGTGCCTGTAGAACTCCGTGAGCGGCCGACCCTTCCACTTGGGGACRCGAGCGGCGTACGTAGACGCGGGGCAGTCCGGAACATAGTTTGTGCGAGGCAAGTAGTTGCCTGGCAACGACCCAATGTCGAGTGAAGTGTAGTCTTGAGGGCTCCCGCAGTGCTCGTTGGGGGTCTTATTGAACAAGGCTCCAGCGTAGAAATGCGGCCCTTGAAGCATCCACTCGGAGATGTCGTTGGGAAAGCGAGTTTCGCGACCAATGGTGCCATCCCTCTGTGAGTTCGTCTCGTGCCACATCTCGGTAGCGACATAGTGGTCAGGATTATCACCGAGTTTTAGGGGCTGTTCAGCAAAGCGCTGAAGTACCCGGACACTCTCCCGCGAGTGCAGTACAGGAAGTCGAGCCTCAGTTGTGGGCGTTCCAGGAGAATCGTAGAGAGATGCGAACAGCGAGAGTTCTTCATCACCTACTCGCAAGACTCGGTT
>JAESRM010000009.1 GCA_016764635.1 Planctomycetota bacterium | reverse complement strand
CCAAGCTCGCTACTCGCGATCGTGTGCACGGCCTTGATTCTCCTTTCATCCTGCTCACATGTTTCCTCCTGGCCCCCTGCGGTCAGTTCCGCCCAGGAAATTGAACAGCTCCCCACCAGCCAGACGGATGTGCGCGCAATCGGCATCGGCGAATTCGAGTTACGCCTGATCGGCGAGCGTTTCCCCAAGCTCGATTATCTCTACCTCAACCCCGACACCCATGTCACGGATGAGGGACTGGTGTCCATCGCCCAGCTGAAGCACTTGCAACAAGTGGTCATCGAGGAAGGATCGAACCTATCCGATGCCTCCATCGCGACCCTAGCGTCGATGCCCGCAATGACCGAATTGATCCTGCACAACGGAACATTGCTGACCGACGACCTATTGAAATCGCTAGGCACCCGATCCAACCTGCGCTTGCTGTATTTGATCGACTGCCCCCAATTCCATAGTCCGGCCAAGCAGAAGTTAGAGCGCCAACTAGCAACATGCAACGTGCGCTTTGAATGATCGCGAGCCCAGGAAACACCTGGATCGATCGCCCGGTATGAGCATCGCATTTTTTGACCTGGACCACACCTTGCTCGACGGGGACAGTGACTCCTCCTTCCTCGACTACCTGGTGGACAAGGAAATCGTCAGCGCGGACATTCAGGTCGAAAAGGAGGCCGTTCACCGGGCCTACATGAAAGGGGCGCCGTGGCAGGCGGTTTACCGCAAGCTGCTGTATCGCATGTACCGCGGGCTGCCGGTCTCCCGCCTGGAAGACTTGGCCCGCAAGCACGCCCATGAGTTCGTATTGCCCATGCTGTTCGCAGGCGCCCGTGGGCTCATCGAAGAACAAGCCGCCAAGGGCCGCCAACTGGTGCTCCTAACCACCACCAATCAAATGGTCGTGACCCCCGTCGCGCAAGCCCTCGGCCTCAACCACGTGCTCTCCACGCGCCTTGAAATCAAAGACGCGCACTTCACCGGCAACCTCGAAGGCGACACCTTCTGCACGGGCCCGGCCAAGGCCGTCGCATTGCTCGCGTACTGCAAAAGCCAGGGCATCGACCCCCAAGAATGCGCCATGTTCGGAGACGGCCGCAGCGACCTGGAAGCCCTCGACGCCGTCGGCGAACCTGTGGCGGTGCACGCCATCCCTGAGCTGGCCCAGCGCGCCCAAGAGCGCGGCTGGCGAAGCATCACGCTCTCTAGAACCCTCAATGCCTAAGATGACGGGCCTAGTAAGTCTTCAGAGCCTCTGGCAGGAAGCACCACACCATCTCCACTATGCACAAGAACAGCCCGCAGGGCGGGCTGTTCTTGGGGTGGCCATAAGCCCTGCTAGTTCGGGATCGAAATCCCTAACCGCCAATCAAACTACTCGTCGGAGGCTTCGCTGTCCTTGGGCGTCTTTACGACGAACTCAAGGATGGCGCGCTCGCCACCGTCACCAAGACGGCGCTTGGCCAGCTTGATGATGCGCAGGTAACCGCCGGGACGGTCCGCGAAGCGGGGGCCCAGTGTGTCGAAGAGCTTCTCGACTGCGTCTTTGTTGCGAATCTTCGCGAAGGCACGACGACGGTTGTGCTGGTTGGCTTCCTTGGACAGGGTGACCAACTTCTCGATGAAGGGCTTGACGGCCTTTGCTTTGGGCAAGGTCGTGATGATTCGCTCGTGCTCGATGACGGAAGCGGCCATATTGCGCGTCATGGCAATACGGTGGCTAGTGGTCCGTCCAAGCTTGAAGCCGGCTACGCGGTGTCGCATGTCTCTAGTTGGTTTCTGGGATTCTTGGTTCTAGTTCTGCCCCCCATTCGGGGGCAGAGGTTGGGATAATTGGGGCTCAGCCTTCGACCGACATGCCAAAGGCAAGTCCGCGGTCGGCCAGCTTGGCCTTGATTTCGGAGAGGCTGGTCTTACCCAGGTTCTTGAGGTGCATGACCTCACTCTCGGACAGGGACACCACATCGAGCAGGGTCCGCAGGTTGGCACCATCGAGGCAGTTGCGAGCGCGAACAGAAAGTTCAAGCTCGGAGACCGGCAGGCTCAGAAGAGACTGCAGCTCGGACTGCTTTTGGTTGGTGCTGTTGTACTCGGACAACTGCGGGTTCTCGGCCAGCGGGTCGCGCTCGAAGTTCGAGTCGTACAACACGAAGGGGTTCAAGTGCTTGCGGTAGATCTTTGCGGACTCGGTAAGAGCCAACTCAGGAGAGAGTGTTCCGTCGGTCCAGATCTCAAGCACGAGGCGGTCGTAGTTGGTGAACTTACCCACGCGGGTGGCTTCGATTGCGAAGCGCACACGGTGCACAGGTGAGAAGACCGAATCGACCGGGATCGTACCCAGCTCTTGGAGGTCGGAGTGGTTCTCTTCCGAGGAGACATAACCGCGACCGGTTTGCACCTCGAGATCGATCTCAAGATCGCGATCCATCGTGAGCGTGCAGAGGTGGAGACCCGGGTTCGCCACGCGGGCGTTTCCAGGACATTCCACATCAGCGCCGGTCACATCGCCCTCTTCAGTGCGACGGATCTTGCACACGATAGGCTCATCGCCATCGTACTGAATACGGAGTTGCTTGATGTTTAGGATCAGGTCTGCGATGTCCTCGTAGACCCCTTCCAAACTGTCAAACTCATGGTTCGCACCGGAAATGCGGACCGAAGTCACAGCAGAACCGGAGATCGAAGACAACAGAACTCGCCTGAGCCCCGTACCGATGGTGTGGCCGAAACCCCTTTCAAAGGGTTCGATCACGAATCGGCCGTAGGAATCGGTCAAGGTGCCTGAATCAGGCTGGACCTTGCTCGGCAGTTCAAAATTGCGCCAACGAATACGCATGGACTTAGCCTCTTACTTGGAGCAAAGCTCGATGATGAGCTGCTCTTGGATGGGGAATTGGAAGTCTTCGCGCTTCGGGAGACCCGAAACTGTAACGGTCATGGCATCGGCGCTTGCGTCGAGCCAACTGGGAACCGARCCACCCTTGTTTACTTCAAGGCTGTCGGCGACCATTTTCTTGGTGTTCTCTTTGGAGCGCGGGGAGATCACATCGCCGGGCTTAACCTGGCAGGAAGGGATCGAACAGCGCTTGCCGTTGAGAAGGAAGTGACCGTGGTTCACCAACTGGCGCGCTTGCGCCAGTGTGGTGGCCATGCCACCAGCGAGGACCACGTTGTCCATACGACGGCTCAGCAGTGCAAGCAGGTTTTCACCCGTGTTGCCCTTGAGACGATCGGCTTCCTTGAAGTAGCGCATGAACTGCTTGTCCAAGACGCCGAAGACGCGCTTCAGCTTCTGCTTCTCACGCAGACGCACACCATATTCGGTGATCTTGCGCCGGCTTTGGGCGTGCACTCCGGGCGGGTAATCGCGCTTCTGGAGCGCGGCGACCTTACCGCTTGAACTGTTTTGGCCGAGGAAGAAGAGGTTCATCCCTTCTCGACGACATTGTTTGACCTTAGGGCCTGTGTAACGTGCCATAGCTTAAGACTTGGACCGCGATGGTATTGGTGAGTGGTTCGTTTCGCCGGGGGAACCGGCGAAGGGATGGACTAGACGCGGCGACGCTTACGAGCGCGGCAACCGTTGTGCGGCAGGGGCGTCACATCTTCGATGAGCGTTACGCGCAAGCCAGCGTTTGAAAGGGCGCGAATGGCGGATTCACGGCCAGAGCCGGCTCCCTTCACTCGAACTTCGATCTCCTTCATGCCGTGACGGATCGCTGCTTGAGCAGCGGTCTGTGCGGCGCGCTGGGCGGCAAAGGGGGTACTCTTGCGAGTGCCTTTGAAGCCCATGCTACCTGCGGTGCCCCAGGAGATAGTATCTCCCTGGCGCGAGGTGAGGGTCACGTGGGTGTTGTTGAAAGTCGCCTTGATGTGGGCGATTCCCTTGGGAACGTTCTTGCGCGCTTTGCGCTTGCCTGCCTTAGCCATAATGCTCTGAGTCTAGAGGTTTGGTTTATTGTGGTGGTTCGGTTGAAGAAAGGCCTCAGGCCTACTTCATGCCCTTGACGGACTTCTTACCGGCCACGGTACGCTTGGGACCTTTACGGGTCCTCGCGTTGGTACGGGTACGTTGGCCACGCACGGGGAGACCGCGGCGGTGGCGCAGGCCACGGTAGCAGCCAATGTCGCGAAGACGGCTGATGTCCTGGGCCAAGGAGCGGCGCAGATCACCCTCCACTTGGTAATCCTTGCGAAGCAATTCCGCGAGATCGCGGAGCTGGACTTCGGTGAGGTCTCGAATCTTCATCATCGAGTCCAAGCCAAGAGTGACGCAAAGCTTCTTAGAGGTCGTGCGACCGACGCCAAAGATAGCTGTGAGACCAAACTCCAGTTGCTTGTGATTGGGGAGGTCGACTCCAACAATACGTGCCATAGTTTATTTCTCCTGACGGGTATTTACCGTAGGGGTGGTTTTCTGCAGCGGGGCTATTTGCCCTGCTTTTGTTTGTGACGGGGGTCGGCCTTACAAATGACGCGGATGACTCCACGACGCTTGACGATTTTGCATTGCATGCACATGCGACGGATACTTGATCGTACTTTCATCTTCTTCTCCTTCTGCGTCGGCCACCAGGGCCTCGACGGCGTTCGCCACGGCACGTAATGCGCCCTTTAGTCAAATCGTAGGGAGACATCTCTACGGTGATTTTATCGCCCGGCAGGATTCGGATGTAGTGCATCCTCATCTTGCCACTGACGTGCGCCAAGATCTCGTGACCACTTTCCAGCTTTGCTCGAAAACGAGCATTGGGGAGAGCTTCTGTCACGATCGCTTCGACGACGATAGGTTCTTCTTTTGCCATTTAGTTATTCACTCCATGGCCCGAGCCCTGGTTTGAGCCCTGGATACTAGCGATGCAGGCTTCAAATACAAGGTCCGGCTTCAAACGACCGTCAACGGCGCTCACACCCCCACGCTCAGAATAGAACGAGATCAAGGGTGCGGTTTTCTGGTGGTACTCTTCCAGGCGGGTCCGGACGACCGCTGCTGTGTCGTCCTTACGCTGGTAGAGGGGGCCCGAACAGGCATTACAGGTGCCTTCCTGGGCAGGTGCGCTGAATGTGAGGTGATAAATCGCCCCACAGTCCTTGCACATACGGCGGCCCACAATGCGCTCTTCAATGTCCGAATCAGGGACCTGAATATCTATCACAGTGGGAACCAAATTCTCGAGACGAGCCTCGAGGGCCACCGCTTGAGCGGTGGTACGGGGGAATCCGTCTAGCAGGTAACCTGCAAGACAGTCTTCCTGGGATACACGATCGAAGAGCATTTCGAGCACAAGTTCGTCCGGAACCAGTTCACCTTGATCCATGAAGGAGCGCGCACGATCTCCCAGATCCGTGCCCCCCGCCAAATTGGCGCGGAACAGGTCTCCGGTGGAGATATGGGGCAAGCCCAGGGTCTGGGCCAGGCGTACAGCCTGGGTCCCTTTGCCCGCGCCGGGTGCTCCCAGCAAAATCAGAACCGTTCTAGACATACCTAGTTTGCGCCTCCGTTGGAGGGCTTACCTTTGCTGCCTTGGGCCCACTTGGCCTGGCCTTGTCCGTCTGCCCCACCTTCTTCGGCTTCGTATGTCTTCATGACCAACTGCGCTTGCAGCTTGTCCATGAGTTCCAGAGCCACACCCACCACGATCAGCACCGAGGTGCCCGTGACGAAGTACTGCATGGATTGGGTCATGCCTGAGTCCTTCGTAATGAAGGCGGGCATCACCGCTACCACGGCTAGGAAGGCTGCGCCGACCAGGGTCACCCGGGTCAACACGTTGGCGAGGTATTCGGCGGTCTTCTGACCCGGGCGGATGCCAGGGATGAAGGAGCCATGCTCACGCAGGTTGTTCGCGATCTCTTCGGGTTGGAACATAAGACGGTTCCAGAAGAAGCAGAAAGAGAAGATCAAGAGCAGGTAGATCGTCACGTAGATGAACCCTGTCTGATCGTTGAAGACGCTCTGTGCCACGCTCCAACCCAGCCACTGGAAGATAACTCCAGGGATGACGAAGAGTACGGACGCAAAGATGATCGGCATCACGCCGGCCATGTTGACCTTGATAGGCAGGTAGTGACGCTGTCCCCCATACACGCGACGACCACGGGTCAGTCGAGCGTATTGGATCGGGATGCGGCGTGCGCCCTTGTGCATGAACACGACCGCCAAGATGACGACGGCCCAGGTGGCACAGAGGAACATGATGATCTGCCAGAAGTCCGGGTTGGATCGGATAGAGGCGAAGCTGGAGGGCATCACCGCGATGATGCCAGCCATGATGATCAAGGACGCGCCGTTGCCAGCGCCGTACTCGGTGATCAGCTCGCCAATCCACATCACAATCATGGAACCCGCGATCAGCGAGGTCACCACGATAAAGAACATGGCCGTAGTATGCTCACGCATACCCGCTTCGACCATTTGAGCRCCRCCCTGCATGAAMACACCGCTGWAGACCAGGAYGGCCTGCACGAGTGCGATCGGGACCACGGTCAAACGGGTCCATTGGTTGATGCGCTTCTGGCCTGAGGCCCCTTCCTTCGAGATAGCTTCCAAGGCGGGAGACACCTTGGTCAGCATCGAAAAGATGATGGACGCCGAGATGTAAGGCATGATGCCGAGCGCAAACACAGTGGTTTGGCCGATGGCACCGCCWGACAGGGCGGACAACATCCCCATAATGCCCTGGTCCGCAGTGGACTTCAGGAACTGGGGATCCGTACCCGGGATCGGGATCTGGAAACCCAACCGGTACACGAGMAGGAGAACCAGGGTGCGAAAGACTCGCTGCCTAGTTTCCGGTGTCCGGAATAGTTTGAGGAAGAGGTTATCCACGCGGATTATGCCTCGTCAGAAGTKGTTTCGGCAGCGGGCGTGGGCTTGGCGCTGAGAATCTCAACGGTGCCGCCAGCGGCTTCGATTTTGGCCTGGGCCGATGCGCTGCACTTGTGGGTGCGAACGGTGAGCTTCTTGGTGAGTTCGCCGTTGCCGAGCACTTTGAGCAGGTTGGTGTTCAAGCTGACAAGGCCAGCTTSAAGSACGAYCTGCAGGTCCACSGTGCTACCRTCWTCAAAGCCGCCCAGGGCGTCAATGTTGATGATGGTGTATTCGGTGCGGAAACGAGCGTTGGTGAAACCACGCTTGGGTACACGACGGTAGATGGGCATTTGGCCACCCTCATAACCAGCACGACGGCTGGCACCTGAGCGCGATCCACGACCTTTGTGGCCACGGCCACTGGTCTTGCCACTTCCACTACCKACACCGCGTCCAATGCGATTGCGTTTTTCGTAACGAGTGCCCTTGGCACATACTGTTCTAAGATCCATGGTTGCCYTCTAGGGGTTGCCTTCTAGGAAACAGAGTGGTCGGGGACTAGAGCTCGACGCCACGTAGTGCGGCGACGCTCTCAGGGGTGCGGAGTTGAGACAAGGCAGCAAGAGTTGCCTTGACCAAATTGATAGGGTTCGTGGAGCCGTAAGCCTTGGAGAGCAGGTTTTTAATACCTGCCATCTCAGCCACAGCACGCACGGATGTGCCAGCGATGATGCCCGTACCTTCGGAGGCGGGGATCAGGATGACGCGGGCAGCGCAGAACTCACCGATGACCTCGTGGGGAATGGATCCCCAAGTGGTGCGGGGTATGAGCATCATGTGCTTGCGGCCGTCCTTGGAAGCTTTCTCGATGGCACCGGGGACCTGACGGGCCTTACCGAAGCCGTAGCCCACCATGCCTGCACGGTTGCCCGTGACAGTAAGGGCTGCGAAGGAGAAGCGACGTCCACCTTTGACCACCGCGGCGCAGCGGTTGACTTTGATGAGTTGCTCGGTGATGGATTCGAGATCGCCGATTTCGCCAGCGTCTAGGTATACGATCTTGTGTTTCATGATTCAGTTCTCCTGGGAGACCTAGAGTTGCAAGCCAGCTTCGCGAGCTGCTTCGGCGAGGGCCTTGACACGGCCTTGGTAATGTGAGTAGCCACGGTCAAGAACAACACGGCTCACGCCGGCGTCCTTTGCTTTGCGAGCGATCTCCTGTCCGATGAACTGGGCGCACTCGCTTTTGGTCTTGCCTTTCAGCTCGGCCTGGGAGGCGTTGGAGGTAGTTGTCGCGGAAGCCAGGGTGTGACCCTTCACATCGTCCACAATCTGCACAGAGATGTGCTTGCAGGAACGGTGCACCGTGAGACGGGGCAGGTTGGAGCGCTCGCGGATCAGGCGCCGCACGTGCATGGCACGGCGTTTCTTACGCTTGTTCTTGAGTATGTTGGCGGAGTTCATTGTGTGTGTGTGGTTGTTCTTTACGCAGCCTGGAGAACAGGCGGCAGGAAAAATCGGCTAGGACTAGGCACCAAAACTCTTGCCAGCCTTACGGCGAACGTACTCACCTACGTAGCGGATACCTTTGCCCTTGTAGGGCTCAGGGGGGCGCACGGCGCGAATCTCGGCCGCAGCCTGACCCACCGCTTGCTTGTCGGGGCCAGTGATGACCATTTGAGTGGGTGCCGGGGTTTCGATCTTCACATCCTTGGGCATTTCCACGTCCACGGTGTGACAGAAGCCGATGTTCAGCGTGACTTTATTGCCTGCTGCCTTGGCGTTCCAACCCACACCGACGATCTCGAGCTTCTTCTCGAAACCGGTGTGAACTCCGATGACCATGTTCTGGATCAGAGCACGTGTCAAGCCGTGGTAAGCTCGGGCCTGACGGGCAGGACCGGCTCCGGAGAGGTCGACCTGCGCCACTGCGCCTTCGACCGACACCTTGACTTCCGGGCGGATGGTGATGGAGAGGTTGCCCTTGGGTCCTTTGACAGAGACTTCAAGGTTCTTGGCCTCGATTGTGACTCCGCCAGGGATGGCGATGGGTGCTTTTCCGATTCTGGACATGGTAGGTTCGCCCGCGGTGGGCGCTCGTTAGATGAAACGAAGGGAGGGGGTTGGAATCAGGTCCTAGTAGACGAGGGCGAGGATTTCTCCGCCGACGTTCAACTTACGAGCTTCGCGGTCGGAAACAACTCCCTTGGGAGTCGACAGGATTTGGATGCCTTGTCCGCGAAGGACGGGCTTCAGGTCCCCCACTTGTGCGTACATGCGGCAACCAGGCTTGCTGATACGGTCAATCTTGCGAATGACTTTCTCGTCTTCGTCTGAGTACTTCAGAACGATGTCGAGGCTGCTGACGGGCTTGCCTTCGGTGACTTTGTAGCTAACGATGAAGCCCTCWTTYYTGAGGACCTCAGCGATGCCAACWCGCATACGGGATGCGGGCATGCCAACGGTGGGCTTTAGGATTGCGTTTGCGTTGCGGATACGCGTGAGCATATCGGCGATCGGATCGGTCATCATAGCGGKATATCCTTGTTGTTCTTGCCTAGTAGTKGTTRCTGCCGGACTACCAGGAAGCCTTACGCATTCCAGGAATCTGACCCAGGTGGGCACGCTCGCGAAGGCAGATGCGGCAGATACCGAACTTGCGGTAAACTGCGCGCGGACGGCCACAGAAGTTGCATCGGGTGTAACCACGAACCTTGTATTTAGGCTCGCGGGCGGCTTTGGCGATCAGAGATTTCTTTGCCATTGGGGAATGCGCTGGTAGCGGGGGCTTGAGCTGGTTTGGGGACGGGGCCTAGATGGCCGCTTCGTCCAATTCGGGCTTGCGGAAGGGCATGCCAAGCTCCTTGAGGAGCTCGTAGGCGTGTTCATCGGTATCCGCAGAGGTGACAAAGGTAATGTCCATGCCCTGGGGGAAATCGATCATGTCGTARGACAACTCGGGGAAGACAGATTGCTCTGCCAARCCCATGGTGTAGTTGCCACGGCCGTCCAGCTTGTCCTTCACTCCGCGGAAGTCRCGGATACGGGGCAGSACRACGGCGAAGAGCCKGTCCATGAACTCCCACATGTGATCGCCACGCAGGGTGACGGCGCAGCCGATCGGCATGCCTTCGCGCAACTTGAAGTTTGCGATGGCGTGCTTGGCCTTGCGGATAGTGGGCAGCTGGCCGGTGATTTGCGCCAAGTTCTTGGCGGCAACCTCAACCTTGGCCTTGCTTTCAACAGCGCCTTTGACACCCATGTTCACCACGATCTTTTCGACCCTGGGGATTTGCATGTCRTTGGTGAAGCCGAGYGCGGTTTTGAGCTGGGCGCGAACCTCGTTAAGGTACTTGTCCTTGAGACGGGGGTTGCTCTTCGTTGTTTCAGTGGAAGTCATGGTTTAGGCCTCCTGGGGACGCTTGCGCGTTCCTTTTCCGGTCTTGGGGTCGAGCAACATGACGTTGCTGGCGTGCACCGGAGCTTCTTCTTCGATGCGCTGACCCTGGGGGCTCTGCTCGGTGGGCTTCTTATGCTTGGTACGCATATTGATGCCCTCAAMYRYGMARMRGWKRYRSTSRWYATSRWYRMYKSKRWSRSKWCMKKTACGRMMYKKGWMKTWWCMRSCGWWWWYRAWTMCWWRMWSRCMWRKKWKYWYATGCATCAGATCACTTCCTGAGACAGGGAGATAATTTTCATGAAGCTACGATCGCGGAGTTCGCGAGCCACGGCTCCAAATATCCGGGTGCCTTTCGGGTTGCCTTCGGCATCCACAAGCACCAGGGCGTTGCGATCGAAGCGTACATAGCTTCCGTCCGCGCGGCGGGTATTCTTCTTCACTCGTACGATGACGCCTTTGACGATCGTACCAGTCTTGACTTCGGAACCGGGCATGGCCTTCTTGACCGAAGCGACGACGATGTCGCCAAGACCGGCGTACCGACGGTTGGTACCGCCGAGCACTTTGATGCACTGGACTTGCTTGGCACCGGTGTTATCGGCCACGTCCAGGTATGTTTGCATTTGAATCATTACGCATCCCCCATAGGCAGCACGGCCTTAGCGGTAATGTTGACGAGACGCCAACGCTTCAGCTTGGAAAGGGGACGGATCTCAGCGAGCACGACCGTATCACCGGTCTTTGCTTCGTTGCGTTCGTCGTGGGCGTAGACCTTATTATGGCGCCGGATGTACTTGTTGTACTTCGGGTGCTTGAACAAGCGCTCCACAACGACGGTGATCATCTGATTCGTTTTGTCGCTGGAAACCACGCCCGTGGTGTTCCGGCGAGAGTTACGGTTAGCAGCGTCAGCTGCCCCGTCTTGATTTTGTTGCTCAGACATTATTCTTTCGGCTCCTGTCCGCCAATTCCTTGGACGCGTTCGTGGATCACTGTGTTGACCCGGGCGATGGAACGCCTAAGGATCTTGATTTGAGCGGGGCTTTGCACACCACTCGTTGCCGTTTTGAATCGCAGGTCGAACAGTTCCTTCTTCATGTTACCCATGTCAAATTCCAGTTCGGCGTCGGTCTTACTGCGCACTTCTTCGATCTTCATTGCTGCTATCTCCTTAGGCTTTGGCCTAGGTGGTGGGCAACCTCTTCACCATTCGTACTTTGATGGGCATCTTGTGCGCAATGCGCTTGAAGGCCAACTTGGCTTTCTCTTCGGTCACGTTTCCGAGCTCGAACAAGATCGTTCCGGGGCGCACACATGCGGCCCAGTAGTCCAGGTCACCTTTACCTTTACCCATTCGGGTTTCAGCAGGTTTTGATGAGATGGGCTTGTCGGGGAAGGCGCGAATCCAAATCTTGGCTGCACCTTCGGTGGCACGGTTAGCCGCGATACGGCTAGCCTCCAACTGGCGTCCGGTGATCCAACCCGAATCGAGGGCTTGGAGACCGTAGTCGCCGAAGACTACCCGGTTGCCACGGGTGGCAAAACCTTTCAGGCGGCCTTTGAACATCTTGCGATGCGCGTACTTCTTGGGCATGTATTGCATAGCGAATTTACTCCCGGGCGATTAGCGCCCGCGGCCTCCTTGGGAACCACCGCGTCCGCGGCCACCTCGGCGAGGTCCACGACCACCGCGTTCGAAGCGTCCACCCTGAGCGGACAGTGCGCGATAGTCGATCATCTTGCCGCGATCGATATCACCCTTGTAGATCCAGACTTTGACGCCGATCTTGCCGTAGTTGGTTTGGGCTTCAACGAAACCGTACTCAACGTTGGCTTGCAGGGTCGAAAGCGGAACGCGACCTTCGCGCTCGGTCAGGACTCGAGCCATTTCAGCACCGCCGAGGCGTCCASTGATTTGGCACTTGATGCCTTTGGCACCGGCCTGAATGGTCGTTTGCACKGCCTTCTTCACTGCGCGACGGAAACCCATGCGGCGGCGAAGTTGGTCGGCGATGTTTTCGGCGACCAGGCCTGCGGACAACTCGGGGCGCTTGACCTCATGGATGGTGAGGTGCACGGTGATTCCGCAGATCGCTTGAAGCTCAGCCTTGAGCTGGTCGATGCGGACACCTTTGCGGCCCACGAGAACGCCGGGGCGTGCCGTGTAGATCACTGCGTTGACGGCTTCGCCGGTACGCTCGATCTCGATACGAGGGATTCCGGCTGAGCCGTACTCCTTCATGATGTGCTCGCGAACCTTCTTGTCCTGAAGCAGGAACTTAGCGAAGTTTCTTTTGCCGCCGTGCCAGCGCGAAGACCAAGGCTCGATGACTGCAATGCGGTACCCAGTCGGGTGGATTTTTTGTCCCATAGTGGTGTTCCTTTTGAGGATCTAGCGAGGAGCTAGAGTTCCTCTCCCTGTCCGGACTCGGCGACGCAAACGGTCAAGTGACTCGTCTTCTTTGCGAATGGCATCGCACGGCCCTGCGGGCCCGGACGCCATCGAAGACGGTTGTTCAACATAGGACCCTCGTCCGCAACGCACTTGCTGACGAACAGCTTGTTCACGTTGACGGTCTCGTCCTGAGCTGCGTTAGCCATAGCGGAGATCAGAACCTTCTTGTAGAAGACTGCTGCTCGCTGGGGCGCAAACTCGAGAGCTTCGAGGGCGTCGTTGCAATTGCGGCCACGGATTACGTCTGCAATCAAACGCGCCTTACGGGCGGTGATGCGGGCAAACCTGTGCTTCGCGGTGTAAGAGATTGTATCGCTCATGATTTTTGAGTCCTTAGGCTGGCCTAGCGGTTACGCATGGCCTCCTTCTTGTTCGTGTGTCCGCGGAATTGGCGGGTGACTGCAAACTCGCCGAGCTTGTGCCCCACCATGTCCTCGGTGATCTGCACGCGAACGTGCTTACGACCATCGTGAACCATGAAAACAAAGCCGATGAAATCCGGCGTGATTGTGCAGGCCCGAGCCCAGGTTGTGATGGGCGACTTGACGCCCGACTCAACCTGCTTCTCCACCTTCTTGGCCAACTTGGGGTCGATATACGGCCCCTTTTTGATGCTACGTCCCATAGTTCTATTTACCTACGTTTCTTACGGCGGCGGATGATGAAGGTGTCGGTCGGGTGATTCCGGCGACGAGTACGGCCACCTTTGGCCAAAACAGCGGTGGGCGAACAAGGGTGACGACCACCCGAGGTGCGTCCTTCTCCACCACCCATCGGGTGGTCGACAGGGTTCATCGCGGTACCGCGGACATGGGGTCGACGGCCCAAGTGGCGACGACGACCGGCCTTGCCGAGCTTGACGTTTTGGTGGTCCGTGTTTCCGATACGACCAATGGAGGCCTTACAGGAAACGTGGATGCGGCGGAGTTCACCGGAGGGCAGCAGCACGATGGCGTACTTGCCGTCACGGGCCTGCAGCTGGGCGGTGCAACCTGCCGAACGGCAGATCTGGCCACCACGGCCGGGCATGAGCTCCACGTTGTGGATTTGGATGCCGGTGGGGATATCACCCAGTCGCATACAGTTGCCGGGGTTCACCTCAGCGTCGGAACCAGACATTATCGTCTGGCCAACCTCGAGGCCAATAGGTGCCAAGATATAAGCCTTGGCGCCGTCGGCGTAGTGCAGGAGTGCGATGAAACACGTGCGGTTGGGATCGTACTCGATCGAGTGCACTTTGGCGGGGATACCGTCCTTGGTGCGCTTGAAGTCGATCATACGATACATGCGCTTGTGTCCACCACCGCGGTGGCGCACCGTGATGCGACCGTGGTTGTTACGACCACCGGTCTTCTTCAGAGGACGAAGCAGGGATTTCTCCGGCTTTGTCTTCGTGATCTCACTGTAGTCGAGCACGCTTCCGTGACGACGGCCGGGAGATGTCGGCTTGTACTTGCGAATACCCATTGGATTAGTTCCTTATTGGTTGTGGCTGAGCCTAGAAGACGTCCAAAGAGTCTTCGGAGTGCAAGGTCACAATGGCCTTCTTCCAGTCGGGCTTGGCTCCGACCGCGTAGCCGCGACGGCGAATCTTGCCGCGCACGAAGATGGTGTTCACTGAGAGAACACGGACCCCAAAGACCGCTTGCACGGCCTGGCGGATCTCCACTTTGCCGGCGTTCGTGGGAACGCGGAAGTGGTATGAGTTGCGCTGATGAATGTCATCACTGCCCTTCTCGGTCAGCACGGGGTGCCGGGTGAGTTGGTAGTTACGATCCATTGCGGAATCAGAGCGCAATTTGTCGGCGGACGGGCTCATTACTTGCCTCCTGCGTCGCTGGAGTGGTTACGGGAGGTCACGCTTTGCCCAACGCGGGCAGCGACCTTGTCGAGAGCTGACTGCTCAGCAACGATCAAACCACCACCGATCACGTCGAGGGCGCAGAGGTCGTCGGCGGAGCGGATCAGGACACCCGGGAAGTTGCGGAACGACTTGTAGACGTTCACATCGTAGTTTTCGATGACGATACAGGCGCGGCGCGGGCTGCCCAAGTCGGCCAGCATACGGCGGGCGTCCTTCGAGCTGGGCTGCGAGAAGCCTCCCAGGTCCGCGATCACAACCTCGCCGTCGGCGAGCTTGCCAGCGATCGAGCTGCGCAGGGCAACACGACGTGCTTTGATCGGCATCTTGTACGAGTAGTCGCGRGGCTTAGGCCCGAAGACCGTTCCACCACCACGCCAGATGGGTGACTTGCGGTCACCAGCACGAGCGCGACCGGTGTGCTTTTGCTTATACGGCTTGGCGTTRGTGCCTCGCACGTTGGAGCGACCCTTGGTGCTTACCGTACCTTGGCGCTTRTTGGCCTGGTACATGACCACCGCGTCCTTRAGGGTGCGGTAGAGGACCTTTTCGCCGAAAGCGGAGCTGTCGAATTCGACCTCGCCCATATTTCCGGCTTTATAACTTTTGACCTGCATGGGATTAGCCTTTCTTCATACCCGTACGGGCGGTTTGAACCTGGACGAAAGCGTTACGGTGACCAGGCACCGCGCCACGAATGAAGATCAGACCCCGYTCGACGTCAATGCGCACGACTTCAAGGTTCTTGGTGGTCTGGCGCTTGTTGCCGTAATGGCCAGACATGCGCTTGCCYTTGATGACYTTACCAGGRTAKGCRGAGCTACCAATGGAACCAGGRCGACGRTAGCACTTCGAACCGTGGGTCTTGGGACCCCGGGAGAAGCCGTGTCGCTTAATGGTGCCGGCGAAGCCACGACCTTTGGTCGTACCGATGACGTCAACCAATTGGCCGACCTCGAAGGCTTCAGCCTTGAGCACATCCCCCACAGCCACGGTGGGCTCGGCGGCAAGGCGCTCTTCGCGAAGGAATCGCTTGGGTGCAACCTTGAGGATTGCTGCCTGTGCGCGCTGGGGCTTCTTAGCCCGGCTTTCCTTTACGTCTTCAAAGCCCCACTGCACGGCGTGATAGCCATCGCAGTCAGGGGTGCGTATTTGCATGACCACGCAGGGCCCCGCTTCGACGACGGTGCAGCCAATGGCTGTTCCGTCCTCAGCGAAGAACTGAGTCATACCTTTTTTCCGCCCTAAGATCAGCGTCATGATCCTTGAGATTCCAGTGTGGGTTCGTGCCGGTTCGACTAAGTAGGCGCTGAATCCTGACGGCCAGGAAACTAGCACCGACGCTTAGCCACGCGGCGAGAAGGGTTTGGTTGTTAAAGCGACCGGGGCTGATGCCCTAGCGACCGCCATTAAAGTTTGTGCGAGAGTCAACGTCCCGGCGCGTTTGCCGTTCTGCAACCCCTGCGGGTGAGTCTATGGGTGGCGCTTACGCCCCACCCGGCCGAACTAGGCCTTGATCCGAATCTCAACGCCAGCCGGCATGTGCAGGCTAGAGAGAGCGTCCACCGTTTGGGGTGTGGGCTCTGAGATGTAAATCAATCGCTTGTGCGTGCGGATTTCGAACTGCTCACGGGACTTCTTATCGATGAAGGGTGAGCGCAGAACGGTGTAGCGCTCAATACGTGTGGGCAGCGGAATCGGTCCGGCAACGTGAGCGCCTGTGCGCTTGGCGGTTTCTACGATTTCGAGGCTCGACTGATCGAGCGCTTCGTGGTCGTAGGCCTCCATCCGGATCTGAATCTTTGTGCTCATTCGTACTTTGAGGGTCCGTCGCTATCCCCCACGGCCAAAACCGGGGAAGAATGCAAGCTTCTTGCAAGCCAGATGAGCCCCAACCCATCGTGGGTTGACGAAACTCGTCCTGCGCTTGGCAAGGGCGGAGAAAATACCCACTAGCCGGGTACCCGTCAACTGTCTTGAGAGACATTTCCCCGAAATCTGGAAAGAAAAGCTGAACGGCTCCATTTGGCCCTTTCGATTCGAGGGGCGGCGCCCGAAAAAACTTCAACAAACCGCCCTCTGCGGCCTTTAAACGGCGCCTAGAGGACCAAACCGCGCTGGCTCAAGGTTTCCGAAGAAACCGAACCGTAACCTGCCGGAACCAGGGCAAAACTCGCCCGGCCCTGGGTCAAAGAGCGCACAGCCGTTGAATAATCGAAGACTTCGGCCATCGGAACCCGGCCTAGGATTCTGCAATTCCTCTGCTCCGACAAAACTGACGAAATTTCCGCCCCACGGGAGGCCAGATCCGCCAAGACTCCGCCGCTGAATTCTTCGGGCACACCCACTTCCAGGGCCATTAGGGGCTCCAACCACCCTGAAGGGCAGGCCGCCAGGGCCTGATTGAGAGCCTGCTGGCCTGCCCAGATGAGCCCCACGCCCTGACCGGCCTCATCCAGATCCGCCTCCAGCACGCGCACATGGGCACCGAGCAGGCGGTACCCCAGATTCGGCCCAACACTCCCAACCTCCACCAAAGCTGCGTGCAATTCAGCCTGTACCTCGGGCGGCAATTC
>JAESRM010000338.1 GCA_016764635.1 Planctomycetota bacterium | reverse complement strand
CTGACCCAAGGCCAAACCACAACAGGCCGCGCCTAAGCACGGCCCACAAAATTCAGACGATCACAGGAGGCCCACGTGGGGCCTGACCCACCAAATCTGGCGGACCATGGACGGGATGCGCTCCACACCAAGCCAAACCCACCAAGCACGGTTCGGCCTCGGACAAGGCAGCCCACTCCCAATGCAAACAAACGACGCTCTCCATCACCGTGCTGCTCGGAACTCTAGGTGCAAGCTTCTCAACCAAACGGGCCAGCTCATCCTCTACCGGATGGGGTTCATGATCCGGGTCCTCTTCGCCTGAGTGGACCACTTCATCGCCATGCATATGATCGCGCCCCACATGGGTCGGGCAATGCTCCACACCAGCCAGCACCAAACCACCATCCCCAATCTCATGCTCGTGCAATACGCAAAACACCGGCGCAGCCAACTGCTGCACCATAAAACACAAAATCGCCAATGCACAAAGCAGGCGATCAAAGCGTTTCGTGGGTTGGGTCGGGCGCATAGGGAAGTGGGTGCTCTCGGGGAGTCTACCCCGAATCTCTACGGACCCCAAACGGCTCCGTGAGAACTACCTCGACCAATTTGGGCTGTAACTGATGGCCCCCCGTGGAGTAGGCATGTGCAAAAGCGACTTAGTTCCTTAAGAGACCCACAGGCCCCATTGGCGCCTGTGGGTCTTGCAAGCCACGCCTAGAACGCGAACTTGGCAAACACCAGGTCCATGGTCTCGACCGCTTTGTGGAGCAGCGGCAGGGCCTTCAATTTGAAGTCCTCGTCGGCGAATAGCTTCGTTTTGTCCTCGAGCGAGTCCCACTCAACAATAAATTGCATGGCGTGCGTGTAGCTCGAATCCTCCTTGGTTCCCGTCGGGCTCATCATCACCAAGAACTTGGGCTCGACGCCCCCGTAGTTCTTCTTGATCGGGCCTGATATTTCGAAGTACTTGCCGAGGTTGGCTTGCGCTTCAAGCCCCTTGAACAGGGTCGCGCCGCCAATCTCATAGTGCTTGTCCGAGCKGAACGRAATCTCGGTGTCTTCAGGCGCGGCAAACCAGCCGGCCTTGAAGAAAGAGAAGGCCCCTTCACGTAATTTGGCGACTTCCTGGAAACCCGGATCAGACATTAGCTTGCTCTTGGCCTCGATATTCGGCCATTGGAAGATCGCCACTTTCTGCGCATCCAGGACCTTGGAGCTTGTTTCGGTGACTCCGAACATGCCCACGACTTCCACCCCGTACTTCTTGAAGAAGGGTTGGGCGGCCGGCATGTACTGCTCGAACAGCACCGCCTCCTTGCCTTTGGTGACGCTGAAAAACGCGATCTCGTAGACCTTGTCCTTCTTGAAGGTCACCTTCTTGATCTGGACTTTGGGGGCTGGTTTTTCGGCTGAGCAGCACTGGGAACTGTAGTTTTCGTGGTCTCCACTGGGTTTGCCTTCTCCTGTCGAGGATGCGGCAGAGGTCAGAGCGAGAGCCGCTGTTAGGGAAATGGCGATAGGAAGGGCGTAGCTGAGTAGCTTCATTGGTGTTTTGGATTGATCCAGGATCGAAACCAACCGATCGGTTGGCTATTGGAGGCATTTTCTAAACAAGCGGTTGGGTTTATTCAACCGGTTACTTAGAATCTTTCACACGACCATGGGCAGAAAGAAAAGCTACGACCGAGACGAAACCGCCGAACGCGCGCTGCACGTCTTTTGGGAGAAGGGGTTTGAGCAAACCTCCCTGAAAGACTTGGAAGCGGCGACGGGGGTCAATCGTTATGGCCTCTACGACAGTTTCACGGACAAGCAGGGCCTCTTTCGAGAGTGCCTAACTGGCTATTGCGCCTCGGTTATGGCCATGATCGAGGGTTTTACCTCAACTGGCTTCAGTGGACTACTCGGGGTGATCGAGCGCTTTGCGGAGGCCGATTTTGAAGAGGTACACCTGCATCACGGCTGCTTGGCCATCACATCCATGCTCGAAAAAGAGTGTCTCTCCGAGGACCTGCAGCAACTGCTTGGCGGCTATATGGATGGAATTCTGGGGGCCATTCGCGCGACCCTGGAGAGCGAAAAGAAGGCCGGCGTGCTGCGCAAGGACCTGGACATCGAGGACTGCATGGGGCTCATGCACCTCATCATGGTGGGCCTACCGACCCTGAGCCGTACTTCGCCCGATGCGGACGCCATGCGACGGGGTGGTAAATCCGCCCTGAATGCCATGCGCACCTGGCTCGCCTAGGCGTTTCGCCCCCACTCGAGGGGCTCCCCACGGGCCTGAGGTGCCGATTTTGGTGAGGTTCCTAAGTTTTGAGGTTCTCCCCCTTGGCAATAGCCAACCGAGCGTTTAGATATCGAGCGACAAATCCAACCAACCTGTTGGAAATGATACCGCCACCCGGACCAGACCCCACGACATGACTGCAACCACCTCCCAAACCATCCTTCTCACCGGCGCCAGCACCGGCTTCGGAAACCTAACCGCCCAACGCTTGCTGCACGACGGGCACCACGTCATCGCTTCCATGCGCGACCCCGAGGGTCGCAACCTGGCTCCTGCCACGCAATTAGAGGAGCTCGCTAAGACCACGCCGGGCTCCGTCACGGTTCTCGACATCGACGTCACGGACTCCGAGTCAATCGACAAGGGAGTCAAGGCCGCACTCGCCGCCGCCGGCCCCATCGACGTGCTCGTGAACAATGCGGGCCAAGCTTTCCTGGGCCCCTTCGAGGCTTTCTCTGACGCGCAACTGCGCGCCCAATTCGAAGTGAACTTCTTCGGCGCCGCGTCCATGATCCGGGCCGTCATGCCCGGCATGCGCGAATCCGGAAAAGGACTGTTCGTGAACTTGAGCAGCGGCCTGGGCCGCGCGGTCTTCCCTGGAACCGGTGTGTACAGCGCTAGCAAGTTCGCCATGGAAGCCATGTCCGAAGCCATTCGCTATGAGGCTTCCGCCTTCGGTGTGGACTCGGTCACGGTCGAACCCGGCGCCCACGCCACCCCCATCGTGTCGCGTTTCGTTGAACCGGAGGACAAGGTCGCGGCCTCGGCCTACGGCCCCATCGGAAACACGGTCGGCAACTGGCAAGGCTCCCTGGGCGAATTCTTCGAGAGCGGCGGCGGCAATCCCAACGACGTGGTCGAGGCCATCGTAAGTCTCATCGAAGCGGATCCCTCAAAGCGCCCGGCTCGGGTCGCCGTCGGCCAGGACGTGGCTTTCGTGCAGGAGCTCAATAAGGTCGCTCTCGCACCTCAAATCGACGGTTTGAAGACCTTCGGCATGGAAGACTTCACGCACCTTGTGCGCTAACCCGACGCCATCAAGCTGGGCTGGAAGTGGAACCTTCCAGCCCGCTCCACAGATCCCTCCTCTCCCACGACACACCTTGGCGCAAGGCCGGCGCCCCACCAAACAAACCACAATGAAGACCATCGCATTCGAAAATAAATTCGGACCCTGGGCCCTCGTAACCGGAGGCAGCTCCGGATTAGGCGTTGGTTTCGCCCACAACCTTGCCGCAAAAGGCCTCAACGTGGTTTTGACAGGACGCCGCGAGGCCCTACTCACCGAAGTCGCCCAACAACTGGAAGAGCGACACGGAATTCAAACCCGCGTGGTCGCCACCGACCTCACCAGCGACGAAGCTCTCGATGAAATCCGCAAGGTTACGGACGAGCTCGACATCGGCACCGTCATCTCCAACGCGGGCGTGGCCTCCATGGGCGCCATGCTCAAAATCGATGCCGACGAACTCGGCCGCAACCTCAAGCTGAACACGACCGCGCACCTGCGCATCTCCCACCACTTCGGCCAACGCCTGGTGGAACGGGGCAAGGGGGGCATCCTCTTCGTAGGTTCCATGGCCGGCATGCAAGGCACTCCGCTCGGCGCCAATTACGCTGGCGCCAAAGGCTACGTGCACAATCTAGCCCAAGCCCTCAACTATGAGCTACGCAACAGCGGTGTACACGTCTCCGTGGTCGCCCCTGGGCCCACCGACACGCCCGGCCTCAACGCCCGCACCGATATCGACCTGGCCAAAATCCCCGGCCCCGTCATGTCCGTTGACAAGCTCGTTTCGATCGGCCTCAAGGGCCTAGCCCAGAACAAACCCCTGGTTGTGGCCGGCCTCTCCAATCGAATGATGGACTTCATGTTCCGCCGCATCCTGCCGCGCCAAACCGGCCGCAACATGATGGGCATGATGATCAGCAAGCACGCTCCGCGAGAGTTGAAGCTGAACTGAGTCCAGCCCCCGCCTTGCGCTGCCTCAAAGTGTGCGCGCCACCCTGAATCCGATTCGGTTGCTGCGTGTGTGCGGACCACCAGCGTCGCGCACGGCTGAGCGGCTATTCTTCGCGCCCTTGTACCAATCCCCTCCACGCAGGGTGCGCAAGTCCTCACCGGTCGCCTGCTGGATGGGATCCACGGTCAAAGCACCGCGGCCCGCGTACCCATCGGACAAATATTTGTCCGCCGTCCACTCCGCCAGGTTTCCATGCATCTCGTGCAGCCCCCAAGCATTGGGGGGCAAGGACCCCGCGACTGCGGTCGTCATCCGACACTCGGCAGCAGGGGGCGTGATCCATTCCACCTCCAGCTTGCCATCCACCACCACCGCGCTTTCCACATCCCCATCGTTGAAATTCAAAACGTCATGGCCGATCGGTCCCGCAAAGCTGAAAGCCCCCTTCGTTCCCGATCGAGCCGCATACTCCCATTCCGCTTCCGTCGGCAAGCGCATCGACTCCAACCCGACCGGCAAGCCTCCATTCACCTGCCCCAAAAACTCCTGCAAATCGTTGAAGGAAGCATCCACGGGCTTGCGCTCCCCCCTGAAGAAACCCGTGACCGACCCCATGACTTCTTTCCATTGCCCCTGGGTCACTTCGGTCGCACCCATATAGAACGCCTTGGTCAATCGCACCCGATGCTGAGGTCCCTCGTCCCCATTGCGCCCCTTCTCCAACTCCGAAGATCCCATCAGGAATTCCCCCGGCATCACCAACACCATCTCGATCCCCGAAGCCCGATCGCGCACCTTCCAAGGCTGCCCACTCGCCTCAATCTTGCGCCGCATCACCTCGTCCGAAACCTCCAGACCCGGCCCCTGGGACACGACCTCATACCAACGCTCCCCATCCTGAGAGGGACTAGAAGTTCGGCCCTCGTCGGTCGAATCACACCCAACCAGCAGTAGGCCAAAGGCCAAGATCACCGCCGGCACCCTCCGCCTAACAACACCCCCACAACCCCAATACAACCCGGCCTTAGCCCCTTGATTCTCCCGCTGCTCTTTCATGGGCCCACTGTACGGCACCCCCAGATTCTCACCTGTAACGAGCCCGTATCATCCTCCAGCCCTGAGCCCTGGCCACCAAGCCACCCGGACGAGCCACACACACCCAACCCCCAAAACCGACCCATTCCACCCCAGGAAGTATCCATTCAGAAGTACTCTCCCCCTTCCAAACAGGCTAACATCCCCCCATACGCGCCCGTAGCTCAGCCGGATAGAGCACCGCTTTCCTAAAGCGGGGGTCACAGGTTCGAACCCTGTCGGGCGTACCAACCATAACTCCTGCTGATCGCAAGACTTGCGAACCCGCTCGGAAACGAGTGGTGCAGCCGTTCCACACCAAAGTGAAGTGCACTAGTGCACAACACCTGGAGCTGCATCATGACCGTTTCGCAGAATCACAGCCCGAAGCTGTGCCACATCCCGAAGAAAAACCTCTGGTACGTCACCCTGAACGGAAAGCGAAAGTACTTGGGGGTCTGCTCCGAGGGGGAAGCTCTAGAGCGGTACAACCTTGAGGTCGGGCAGTGGATGTCACATGGGAGGAAACCGCTCTCCCCTCCGCCGACTGACGCCTCGTTCCTAATCGAGGACCTCGTCGCTGACTATACCGAGTACCTTGGCAAGCGATATGCCGGGTCTGAAATACCCGACGAGATCAAGCAATCCATGCGTGCTCTCCTCCGACATTGGGCCCAGTTATCAGTTGCGGATTTCACACAACACACGCTGGTCCGGGTCCGGGACGAACTTGTCGCTGCTGACCTATGTCGTGGGAGCGTCAACGGACGGATCAACCGAATACGGGCCATGTTCAGGTGGGCGGCAAAGCAGGAGATCGTCCCGCTCGCTCTTCACCACATTCTTCAAACCGTGGACAAGCTAAGGCTCCATGAGAACGGGGTCCGAGAGAGCGACCCCATTAGGGCCATTGGGCGCGAGGCAGTGGACGCCATCCTTCCGCACGTCTCACGTCAAGTGGCTGCTATGATCGAGATGCAGTGGGAAACGGGTCTCCGACTAGCCCTCGCGCTACACCGGCAGTCCAGGCACGAAGTACGTGGCAGGTTTCCCGTACAGTTTGCACAGCTCTGCCAGCTCAATCGGATCGATCTTCCTTTCACCAGCTTCTAGCCGTGAAACGAGAGGCTGCTGGAGGCCGAGCACCTCGGCAACGGCTTCCTGGGTCACGCCAGCCTCCACTCGGGCGGTGCGTAGCCGTTCGAGGAGTAGCTCATAGCGGGGGTCGTGGGGTGAAACCATGCGGATCTCGTCGTCGAGACCGGCATGATGTATGTCGTTCTGAGATATGCCAAAATGCTATAATGCTGAAAGCGCACAGGAGCCGAAGAGATCTGTAGTTGACCCTCATCCCTTCCTGGAAAGCACCATGACACCTATTCCCTCTGAATCCGCCTCCCCTGCCAGACAAGCTCATTCGACAAGCCCCTCAATTCTCGGGCACTCCGCCAAACCTGAATCGGCAGGTCTTCGGTTTGCACGCAGAGGCATTCTGCCATTCGCTATCCTGGCCTTCCTCGGGGTTGGACTCCCCTCTTGCGGCGGTGGATCTGCAGGAACTTCAATGCTCGATGAGTACGACAAGGTGGTATCTGAGTGGGAAGCTCGGCCGAACCTCACGCTCACCCCGGATCAGATGAACCAACTCGCCAAATCTAGCATCGACTTTAGTGTGAAAGTGCAAGAATTTGGAGAGGCTGGCGGCCAGATGACACCAGACGAGATGAAGAGGTTCTCAGACATTTCCACGAGGTACGCGAGGGTCTTGCAGAAGTTGACCCCCTAGGCCACCAGCAGTGAGAGCAATGCTCCGCCGTGATTGCCTAATGTAAGCTACGCACTTGCCCTAACGTCCGGTTGGCCCGCCCCCACGCAGTGGCTGCACCCAGAAGCCCCCTCCTCGTGGGGGGCACCCCCTTATTGGATCTCGTGTAGCACAGACCAAACACGGTGAAGCGCGGAGACGAACCCCTTGCCTACTTTGGCTTCCTCTCGGTGTGCTCGACTCTTCACGTTCCTGTAGTCAAGGTCCATCACGATCTCGGACATCGCCGTCGCGAAGGCTTCCTTTTTGACTATTAGCCGCCAGCGGTAATCAGTCAAGGCGCTCTCGATAATCTCCGCTCCCGCGAGTCCTTCGCACCGCTCCTGAAGCAAAACGAGGTGCTCTTTCCGACGGGCACGGACCATCAGTAGATTTGGGTCGGGCTGGCCCATGTCGTCGTCCGCGAGAACGATGCTGAAAAAACCCAAATCGGGCGAACATAGCCACATGGTGATCTCCTTTGTTGGTGGTTAATCGGACTTGGACGATGCAATCCGACACGTCGGCCAGCAATGGGTTGGATCTTGACGGACGCTGGAATCGTGCGTTCTCCCCGTAGCCGGGCACCAGCCGGAGGTCCAATGGGGGCCAATCCCCCTAGGGCGCTTGTTACAGGGCATTATCGGCTCATCCGGCCTGCCCCCGGTCGCTCTGACCGCCTCACACGGCTCAGGAGGCTCCCACCCCTCCCCACGGCGTCGCCAAACTCCATCCGAGGGCACACGGGCTCACACAGCCGCCGACGTGCCTTGGATAGGCATTCGCCGGACCCAGGCACGCTCCCAAACCACCCCAGATCCACCGATTCGGGCGTTTTGGACCAGGATCGCTCTCGAAGACCCTTCCTCTCCGGATAATGGGACTCTTGGTGATTGGATTGGACAATCTAGGACAATTCTCCCAAGATGGCGGCTCCAACTCCGGAGACAGGAACACATGCCAGACAGCTACCTGACCCTGAAAGACGTCGCTGGGCTTCTGAAGCTCAGCGAAAAGACCCTCTACCGCCTCGCCAACCAGGGAACTATCCCCGGCTTCAAGGCTGGTGGATCGTGGCGATTCCGTCGGACCGACATCGAGAATTGGGTCGCCAAGCAGATCGAGAACAAGAAGCCCTCGTGAGAGAGAATATAATTACATCCCACGGCCCAGCCGCCCTGCGCCAGGGCCGCATCTGGAAAGGCGAGGTCGATGCCTGGATACGGGCTGTCGGTTCCAGTGCCAATCCCTCTCCTCCACGAGGAGGTGGAGGCGATGCTTGAAGCACTCACCAAGCGCCCGAGGGGCAAAGGCATGATCTATGCTGCCACTATCTCCAGCACGTCCCTGCGCGTCCGAGAGAGCCGCCTCATTGCAGGTCTCCTCATCAAAGGGGTCAGCACAACCGAGTGGAGAAACGCTGTCGAGGAACAGAACGTCCTCCAGATAGGTTCCGTCGTCACCGCGATTCGATGTGCACGGATCATCCGCGCCCGACTTGAGCCGCTTGGAGAGGGACTCTGGAAAATGGTGCGGGACGGCGACAAGGTGCTCGCAACCCAGGCAGCCTTCGCGGGCGCGGTCAAGCACAGCCGCCTGCTCGGTGACTTCATGGACCTTACAATCCGTGAGCAGAGAACCCTCTTTGCCGAGAAGCTCGAGAACCACATGTGGACCGAGTTCGTGGCTGGCTGCCGAGGGCGCGACCCGGACATGCCTCATTGGAGCGACACCACCATCGTCAAACTCCGCTCCGTCGTCTTTTCCATGCTCGCAGAAGCGGGCTACCTGAAGGACACGAGGAGCCGCCAACTCCAAAACGTCTTCTTGGACCGAGAGCTGAGCTCCTACCTCGCCGACAAGGGCGAGACTTACGTACTTCGCTGCATGGAGCTAACGGAATGAAGACTCAGCTGCCCAGTCGCCTTAATCAGATTCTCCCGCGAATCACAAGTGAAGCCTTCCTCTCAAGCGAGGGGATCGGCAACGAGATCGCCTGTTACATTTTCGACTACCCGGCCTCGGAAGAGCTCGAGGTCCGTAGCCATACATACTGGCTCCTAGACCGCCTGGAAACGCACCACCCCACGGTGAGCGTGCTGCACCTCGATCTCCTCGACGTCGTGGTCAGCTATCTCAAGCAGCGCAAGCTCTTCGACAAGGCTCTCCAGTTGCAGAAGAGCAAGGGCGATCCCGCCCTGCTCAAAGCCCTCAAAGGGCCGCTCTCTGCGGAGAAGATCCGCGACTACATCTCAGAGACGCACAACCCGAGCGACTACCGCCTGATCTTGCTTTCAGGTATCGGAAGCGTATGGCCGATGCTTCGCGCACACAGCCTTTTGAATTGCCTCCACACGGCGATTGGGAAGACCCCCCTCGTCATGTTCTACCCAGGCAGCTTCGATGGCACGACGCTCAAGCTCTTCAGCCGAATCGCCTCGAGCGTTTCCCAGCCTGGAACCCAATCCTATTACCGCGCCTTCGCACTTGTACCGGGAGAGATGAAATTATGAAAATCCAGGACCTATTCGACCGCGATATCCATCGCTCCATCAACGGCGTCGTCAAGGCGGATCAGCTCGACGCCTCATCTGTATGGCAAGAACTCGACGAATTCGTGGTGACGAAGGAGCTCGTCCGGCACTTCACAGATCTGATCGAGGTGCTGCTCAGCACGATGCAATCCAGTGTGGATGTCGCTGACAAGAACGGCATTTGGGTTTCCGGATTCTTCGGCTGTGGAAAGTCTCACGTGATCAAGGTCCTCTCCTACTTGATGCAGAACGCTGAGCATGAGTTTGACGGGCAGAAGAAGCGAGCCGTCGATTTCTTCGAGGCCAAGCTTTCCGACCCGATGCTGTTCGCCGATCTCAAACGTGTCGTGGGGTCACCAACCGACACGATCCTGTTCAACATCGATAGCAAGGCGGATCACCGAGGTGGACGAGACGCCTTGCTCCAGGTCTTCCTGAAGGTGCTCAACGAGAAACAGGGCTACAGCAGCGACCATCCCCATATCGCCCATCTGGAACGTCACCTGGAAGACACGGGCAAGCTCGACATCTTCCACTCAGCCTTTGAGAAGGCCGCAGGGGCCTCCTGGCCCGACTCTCGTGACGCATGGGAGTTTCACCGGGACGAGGTCGGGCAGGCTCTCATGGAAGCCCTGGGGCAGAGCCAAGCTTCCGCAGATGCCTGGATCGAAGGCTCTGAGTCCAACTTCAGCCTGACCGTCGAAAACCTTGCGAAGTGGGTGAAGCGTTACCTCGACAGCAAGGGGCCTGATCATCGAATCATGTTCCTTGTCGATGAAGTCGGTCAGTTCATCGGCAACGACACTCACATGATGCTCAACCTCCAGACCATCACAGAGCAGTTGGGAACGGTCTGCGCCGGTAGGGCCTGGGTAGTCGTGACTTCGCAAGAGGATCTGGACGTTGTCCTTGGAGAGATCAAGCACACGAACCAACACGATTTCTCGAAGATTCAGGGCCGCTTCAAGACGCGCCTGTCCCTCTCCAGTGGCAACGTCGATGAAGTGATCAAGCGCCGCCTCCTGGACAAGAAGCCAGAGGCCAGTGCACCCCTCAGCGCCGCCTATGAAGGCAAGCACGACATCCTGCGGAACCAACTATCCTTCATGCACGCAGGCATGTCGTTCAAGAACTACGCAGACGAGGCTGATTTCGCCGATTGTTATCCGTTCGCCGCCTACCAATTCACACTGGTCCAAAAAGTCTTCGAGTCCATCCGCAAGGCGGGGGCCACAGGCCTGCACCTTTCACAAGGAGAGCGGTCAACCCTAGATGCCTTCCAAAACGCTGCGAAGCATGTTGGCGAGAAGGAAGTTGGCGCACTCGTGCCTTTCTACGACTTCTACCCCTCGGTGGAGGGATTCCTCGACACAGCCGTCAAGCGCACGATTGACCAAGCTGGTGAAAACCACGCGCTAGACCCCTTCGACGGCACCGTCCTCAAGGTGCTCTTCCTGATTCGCTACATCGAGGAGCTTCCCGGCAACGTCGACAATCTGGTGACTCTTTGTGTGGACGAGATTGACGCCGACAAACTCGCACTCCGAAAGAAAATCGAGAAGTCCCT
The DNA here is from genome assembly GCA_016764635.1 of Planctomycetota bacterium. GTDB lineage: Bacteria > Planctomycetota > UBA1135 > UBA1135 > NORP259. The sequence continues at coordinate 6,682 of JAESRM010000338.1, read as the reverse complement.
CGCCCAGCTCGAAGGGCAAACCCTGATCGCAAGAAACGGGGATCTATATTTCTTCCTCACCAACGAAGAGCGGGATATCGGGCGTGAGATCAAGGGCCAACCCATCCCCTCTGGGTCCGAAGAGCGCGAGCTCGGCAAACTCCTATTCGAGGATGTCCTCGGGGACATGCGCAAGTACACATATACAGGGACCGGACGGGACTTCAACTTCTCGCGGCTCTGTGATGATTACCCCGTAGGAAACCGGCTTGAGGGAAGCCTCGAGGTGGCCTTCATCACTCCCCTCGGCGATACCTACCTTGAGTTCAAGGATGACCTCGTGTGCCTGAGCCACCACATGAGTCACTCCAGTCGGTTGTTGATCCGCTTGCCTGACGACCTGTCCCTCGGCAGCGAGCTACGGACCTTCTTGCAGACCACCTCGTACGTGCACGCCAAGCAAACGAGCACGCTCCCCGACACGACCAAGCGCATTCTCAGAGACCGAATCGAGGACAACCGGGAACGCCGCAAGCGCCTTGTCATCAGCATCAAGGAAATGCTCCCCCAGGCCAGCTACTTCGCCAGCGGCAAGAAGCTCGAGAACAAGAGCAGCGACCCGAAGCAGGCATTGGGAGAAGCCCTCGAGTACCTCATCCAAAATGAGTACCCCAAAATGGGCTACATCCAGTACCCCAGCTCCAATCCCAAGCAAGAGCTTCAGAGCATCCTGAGGGCCAATGATGTCGATCAGGTCAAGTTTATCGAGGATGACCAAGGACCCAACATCAAGGCCCTTGAGGACATGCGCGAGTACATCCGCATTTGCACGCTGACAAGCAAGCCCATCGTCCTCCACGAAATGGTGGAGAAACGGTACGGACGGCAGCCTTACGGTTGGCTCGAGCTGGAAGTCCTGCTTCTTGTTGCCCGGCTTGCWGTGGGCAAGGAGATCAGCCTCGTTGTCGATTCCCACGCCTTGCCGATGGAGCAGGCCTACGACTACTTCACCTCAACGAACAAGCAGCGCAAGGTGGTCATCACCCAGAGGGAAGTGGCCGACAGCGACGTCATCAAGAAGGCCCAGAAGCTTGGCAAGGAGCTTTTTGGCAAGCAGGGTCCCGCCACGGAGGACTCTCTCTTCACATTCCTCCAGGATTTCGTCTCGGACTGGGGTCGCTCTCTGCTTGGCTTCCTCCCACTCGCACAGACTGGGGACTACCCTGGCCTGGACGATATAGAAACGTGTCTCCAAGTTCTCACTAAGTTCACCAAGGAGCCAAACTCCTTGAAGTTTTTGAAGCGCCTGCTGGAGAACCGCACCGAACTGCTCGATGTGGCCGACCACTTCGGTGACCTGCAGGGTTTCTACACGAACCAAAGGACCGCGTGGGATGCCCTTCGATCTGGCGTGCAGGCCTTTGGGCAGAACCGTATGCAGATCGACTCCGATCCCACTGCCGGGCCAGCGCTTGCGGGCATGGAAGAGATCCTGGCAGCCAAGCACCCCTACGAGCTACTGCCCAAAGCAGCCGAGCTGACTCACACAGTTCAAGTCGCCAACGACGCTTTGGTCTCAGCTGCCCGCCAACCCGCTATGGCAGAGATACAGCGCTGTCTAGATGGAGTCGAGACCGAATTGGGTAAGGCATCTGCTGACTCCGCCCTGCGAAGCAAAGCAACGGTTAGCCTCAAGAAACTCCTCGAAACCGCTGCGACATCCGACGTGAGCATTGCCCACATCGAACAGGCTGCACGGGCTTCGGCGGCTGCGTTCGATCAGGCCATGCTCGCCATCGAGGACTCTCTAGTGCCTGTAGTTGATAGCACTGCAGCCCCAGAAGCACCTCCCGTCCCTGCCCCCAAGAAGAGGCGCGTCGTGAGCGTCAAGGGAATATGGACCGACGGCTTCCTTGAAAATCAGGCTGACGTAGATGCCTTCCTAGAGAAGTTACGTCAGGAATTGGTTGCAGGCATCAACGCAGGCGAACGCATCCAGATCAGTTAGGCGTCATCATGGACCATACACAACTCAAGAACTACGCCCCAGCTGCTCGCACAGCTTTTATTGAGGCATGCAAATCTCAGGCAGCCCGTCTCGGGATCACCGCTGAAGGCAACGCGACCCCCGAGATTCAGGGGGATGTCCTCCTTGTCGGAGGCTCCGCGTTCCCCAAGTCGGTTGCGAGTGGACGAGAAGCGCTTGTTCGCCGAGTGAAGGCGCATGGTTTCGACGCGACCATAGACGCCATCGCATACACATGGTTCAACCGCTTTGTGGCGATCCGCTACATGGAGCTGCATGGTTACCTAGATCATGGCTACCGCGTCCTAAGCCACCCCGGTGGAGACCCTCACCCGGAGGTTCTCGAGCATGCCGCCGACATCGAGCTCACTGGGCTCGACCACGATCAAGTGGTGACGCTCAAGCTGGACGGTTCCAAAGATGAGGAGCTCTACCGCCTGCTGCTCCTGGCCCAGTGCAACGCCCTCCACCGGGCGATGCCCTTTCTGTTCGAGAGGATCGGCAACGAGACTGAGTTGCTCCTACCCGCTAACCTGCTGCATACCGACTCGCTGATCCGCCAGCTGGTCGAGCGGGTAGATGAGGGGCTGTGGCAAGACATCGAGATTATCGGCTGGCTCTACCAGTTCTACATCTCGGAGAAGAAAGGCGAAGTCATCGGCAAGGTGGTGAAGTCGGAAGACATTCCGGCTGCCACCCAACTGTTCACCCCCAACTGGATCGTCAAGTACATGGTCCAGAACTCACTGGGGGCACAGTGGATGGGCACATACCCCGACTCTCCGCTCAAAGCGCAGATGGAGTACTACATCGAGCCCGCCGAGCAGACCGCCGAGGTCAAGGCGCAGCTCGCAGCCATCACACCCAGCCAACTCGACCCCAAAGAACTGACCCTTATCGACCCGGCCAGTGGTTCCGGGCACATCCTGGTGGAGGCCTATGAGCTCTTCAAGGCCATCTACCTGGAGCGCGGTTATCGGCAACGAGACGTCCCGCAGATGATCCTCGGGAATAACCTCTTCGGCCTAGACATCGACGAGCGAGCGGCGCAGCTGACGGGCTTTGCGCTGATGATGAAGGGGCGTGCGGATGACCGGCGGTTGTTTGAGCGGGGGGTAAAGCTCAACGTGATGGCGCTGGTGGATAGCGCGGGCTTCGATGCGGAGGGGCTGGCGAAGGGAGTGCAGCTCTCGGACTACGATTTGCGTCCGGGGGACCTCACGGAGCTGAAGCGGCTGTTCGAGCACGCGACGACGTTTGGATCGTTGATTCAGGTGCCGGAGGGGTTAGTTGGGAAGCTGCCGACGCTGAAGCAGTTGAGCGAGGCGAACAGCCAGGACCTCTTTGTGGCGGAGGCGCTCAAGCGATTGGGGCCGCTGGTACAGCAAGCAAAGCTGCTGGCGAAGCAGTACGACGCGGTGGTGGCGAATCCGCCGTACATGGGGAGCGGTTGGATGAACGGGTTAGTGAAGAGGTTCGTGAAGGACTGCTACCCCAATGTCGCGAGCGATCTCTACGCATGCTTTCTGGAGAGAGGCTTTAGGCTAGCGAAGAATACCGGCCACAACGCGATGGTCACCATGGAAACATGGATGTTCTTGTCTAGCTACGATGACTTTAGAGGCAATCTGCTGGGGCAGCATACGCTGCGAAATCTGGCCCACTTCCCATACGACGGGAAGCGGCCGACCGCGATGGGTATCAACTTTGGCGTAGCAGTCATGACCGCGCAGGAAGGTCATCTGTCCAACTATCGGGGACGATACTGCTGCTCTCGGCACTACGAGCTCAACGACAATGGAGTACCGGTCGAATTTCCCACTCGCAACGAACGACTCCGGACCGTACCAAGTGACGAATTTGGCAAGATCTCTGGCTTTCCAATTGCGTATTGGGCGAGCGAGCGAGTTCGAGAGATATTTGATGTATCGGAATCGCTAGGATCCATTGGCTCACCGACGCACGGCGTTGTTACTGGAGATAATGACCGCTTCCTGAGGTACTGGTCTGAGGTCTCGGACCGTGCGAGCTGCTTCGACGCAGACAGCCGCGAGAAGTCGGTTGAATCGAACGCTCGCTGGTTTCCAGTGAGCAAGGGCGGACCATTCCGACGTTGGTTCGGCAACAACGAGTTCGTGATCGACTGGCTGAATGACGGCCGAGAATTGCAGACCACGAAACATCATACCGGGCGAATCAGAGCGACGAATTTCAATCTTAATCGCATTTTTCAGCCGGGGATCACTTGGTCGCGGACATCTAATAGCGCCCTTTCTATGCGGTATCTACCCGCCGGAATGATCTTCGAAAGTAAGGGCTCTGTCTGCTTTAGTGACTCCGAAAACCAGCGGCTGCTTCTGCTCGCCATATCGAACACAAAGGTCATTAACGCATTGCTCCAGTTTGTTTCTCCCACGATTGATTTCAACGAGGGATCGATGAGCCGCGTGCCCGTTGCAGCACCCGATACAGACAGGCCGGTGGTGATCGCCGAACGTTGTCGTGAGCTGGCTCAAATTGATTGGAACGCGTACGAACGCTCGCAGGGCTTCGAATCTATCCCCCTCCTGACAACATCCTCCGACCCGGCCCCCTCCGTCGAATCCAGCTACGCCGCCTGGATCACCCAGAACCGCGACACTATCGCCGAGATGAAGCGTCTCGAAGAGGAGAACAACCGCCTCTTCATCGACGCCTACGGCCTGGCCGAAGAGCTCACCCCCGACGTCCCCATCGAGCAGATCACCCTCACGGTGAACCCCGCCTACCGCTACGGCAAGAAGGTCACCGAAGAGGAGCAGTGGACCCGCTTCCGCCAGGACACCCTGGAGGAGCTGATCTCCTACGCCATCGGATGCATGATGGGCCGCTACAGCCTGGACGCGCCGGGCCTCATCTACGCCGACAGCGGGAACGAGGGGTTCGACCCCGGCCAGTACAATACTTTCCCAGCCGACGACGACGGTATCGTCCCGCTTACCGACACCGAGTGGTTCGACGACGACGCCTGCCACCGCATCGCCGAGTTCATCTCCGTCTCCTGGGACAAGGCCCACCTGGAGGACAACCTCACCTTCCTAGCCGACAACCTGGGCCCCAAAAAGAACGAGTCCAGCCGCGAAACCATCCGCCGCTGGCTCAACGACAAGTTCTTCAAGGACCACCACCTCAAGCGCTACAAAAAGCGCCCCATCTACTGGCTCTTCTCCAGCGGCAAACAAAAGGCCTTCCAAGCCCTAGTCTACCTACACCGCTACAACGAAGGCACCCTAGCCCGCATGCGCAGCGAATACGTCATCCCCCTGCAAGGCAAGATCGTGGCTCAGCTCGAGAGGCTAGAGGGCGACGTCAAAGCTGCGGAGTCCACCCCGATGAAAAAGCGCCTTGGCAAGGACCAAATCAAGCTCCAGAAGCAACAGGTCGAGCTGTTGGCCTTCGATGAGAAGCTGAGGCACTACGCCGACAAGCGTATCACTCTCGATCTCGACGACGGCGTGAAGGTCAACTACGGCAAGTTCGGCGACCTCTTGGCCGAGGTCAAGGCCGTGCACGGGAAGAAGGCGGAGGGAGTATGAGCACTTCCGTCCCTTCTCTTGAGCAGCTGGAAAGCTGGCTCGCTGGTAACGAGGATGAGCACCTTGAATTCAAGGAGGCGCGGAATAGCTACGACAGTGAGAAGCTGACCAGATACTGCGTGGCGCTTGCGAACGAAGGGGGTGGGCAGGTCATCTTGGGGGTGACTGACAAGCATCCGAGAAGAGTCGTTGGCACCTCCGCTTTCCGAGATCTATCCAAGCTGAAGCGGGGTCTGGGCCAGAGGGTTCAGCTCCGCATCGATGCTTGCGAGCTCGAGCATAAAGGCAAACGAGTGCTCGTTGTCACTGCTCCTCCGCGCCCCATTGGGATGCCCATCCAATACAAGGGCTCCTATTGGATGCGCCGGGGCGAAGATCTCGTCGCGATGTCGCCGGACACCTTGAAGGCGATCTTTGATGAGGGGCAACCGGACTACTCGGCAGAGCTCTGTCCCGGCGCAAGCATCGAGGACCTCGATGATGTAGCTGTCGGCAGGCTGCGAGAGCTGTGGTTTGCGGCATCAGGAAATCAGGCCTTGAAGGAAATGGGCACTGCCCAGCTGCTGGAGGACGCTGAACTGACCGTTGACGGGAAGATCACGTACGCTGCACTCATACTTCTCGGTTCACGCAAGGGCTTGGGGCGGCATCTCGCGCAGGCCGAGACGATTTTTGAGTACCGTTCTTCTGAGAGCGAAATTGCTCACGCTCAACGGTTGGAGTTTCGCCAGGGATTCCTGAGCTTCATCGACGAGCTGTGGAAAACCATCAACCTACGTAACGAAGTCCATCTCTTTCGTGATGGGTTGTTCCGGTACGAGATATCCACGTTCAACGAAGGTGCCGTTCGCGAGGCGATCCTCAACGCATTGGCTCACCGCGATTATCGTTTTGGGGGGTCCATCTTCATCCGTCAGTTCCCACGCAAGCTCGAGATCATTAGCCCTGGAGGATTCCCTCCCGGGATTACCTTAGAAAACCTGTTGTGGCGACAGTCGCCACGTAACCGTCGAGTCGCCGAGGTGATGGCCAAGTGCAACCTCGTCGAACGTTCCGGGCAAGGAGTGAACCTGATGGTTGAGGCTTGTGTGCAGGAGAGTAA
>JAESRM010000228.1 GCA_016764635.1 Planctomycetota bacterium | reverse complement strand
GCTGCAGAATGCAGCGCCACTGACCCCGGATTGGCGATTGAAGTGGTCCCTGATCTGTACCCTGATCTGTACCCTGATCTGTACCCTGCTTATTGGTCCTTGTAGAAGCGGCCAAACATGACGGCTCCGATAGTTTTGAATTACCTGCCCTAGAAACGGGTGCGCTCCGGAGGACTTAGGGATAGTCTCTCTGCCCAATCACCGCCGGGGCCATACCCCCAGCGGATTCCTAAGGCCTGCCCTTGCTCAACACCCCCTTCGACCCAATGAAGCGCTTCCTAACCGTACTCGTTCTTTTCGCATTGCTGCTCGCCCCGAGCTTTGCATCCACCGCCACATCCTTCGATCTTTCGGTCATTCAGGAAGTCCAGGAGGGCGAGCCGCTGGCTACGGAATCCCTTACCGAAAACCTCACCTGGGTCCAGAACCAAGTAGTCGTCGCTAAGACCTTCATCCAGGACAACGGCATGGCTTATGCCATCAAAGCCATCAAGTTCCTGCTGATCATCCTGGTCTTCAAATTCCTTGCTGGACTCGCTGCCCGCCTCGTCCTCAAGGCCCTCTCTTCGAACAAGCTCAACATCTCTGAGCTGCTCAAGAAGTTCTTCGTCGGCATCATCAAGAAGGTCGTCTTCTTCGCAGGCATCCTGATCGCACTCGGCTCCATCGGCGTCGACACCGGCCCCATCCTAGCCGGCGCCGGCGTCCTCGGTTTCGTGGTAGGCTTCGCCCTCCAAGACACGCTCAGCAACTTCGCTTCCGGCATCATGATCCTCATGTACCGCCCCTTTGACGTTGGCGACGTCATCACCGCAGCAGGCGAAACCGGCAAGGTCTCCGACCTCACCCTGGTCTCCACCACCCTGCACACCCCCGATAACCAAAAGCTCATCGTGCCCAACTCCTCCATCTGGGGAGGCACCATCCGCAACGTCACCGCCCAAGACACCCGCCGCGTAGACTTCACCATCGGCGTCGGCTACGACGACGACCTGGACAARGTCCAAGCCCTACTCCTMGAAGTCGCCTCCGCCCACAAACTCGTCCTCAAAGACCAAGGCGTACAAGTCGAAGTCCTCAACCTGGGCGACTCCTGCGTCGAGTTCATCGTGCGCCCCTGGGCCAAAACCGGCGACTACTGGACAGTCTACTTCGACCTCACCAAAGAGTTCAAAAAGCGCCTAGACGCCGCCGGCTTCTCCATCCCCTACCCCCAATCCGACCTCCACATCATCTCGATGCCGGAGGGGAAGTAGGAAAAGTAAGGCTAACCGCCTGAAGCAATTGCGAAGCGCGGGAGCCCATTGGGCTCCCGCGCTTTTCTGTTTGCCGGGTACCTACTTTGAGTTAATTCCAGATTGTGTGCCACCGGGAGGAACTCGGAGCGGTCTTCAATGGGTGGGCGATCCGACCAAGCGGTCGATCCATAGAGCACCTTATTAATACAGACCCCACTGGCAGACCCTTCGCCGGGTATCCTGAGAGTGTCACTCCTCCCCGATCCGACCAGAGCCTATCCATGACCGACTGCCCCCGCGAAATCAAAGAAGCCCGAGAGGTTGAGCAGTTGGCTTGTTACGCGACGTTGAGTTCGCGGTCCTTGGGGCGTGCTTTTGTAGAGGAGCGGGATCCGATTCGTACTTGCTTTGAGCGGGATCGGGATCGCATTGTGCATTCGGCGGCGTTCCGTCGGTTGATGTACAAGACCCAGGTATTTTTGAATGAGGAAGGCGACGAGCATCGCACGCGCTTGTCACATAGCTTGGAGGTGGCCCAGGTGGCGCGAACCTTGGCGAGTGCTTTGGGGCTGAATGAGCCTCTAGCTGAGGCTTTGGCTTTGTGTCATGACATTGGGCATCCGGCGTTTGGTCACAGGGGTGAGGTGGCTTTGCATGATCTGATGGCTGGGCACGGTGGCTTTCGGCACAACAACCAGGTTTTGCGGGTTGTGGACCGGCTGGAGAGGCGTTCTCCTGACTATGCGGGCTTGAACCTGACCCGTGAGCTGCGCGAGTCCCTTCTTAAGCATGAGAGTGCCGAGGACTGGCCTGCGGAGTTCGATCCACGGCCTCGCCAACCAAGGTTGGAGGCTCAGGTCACGGATATGGCTGACTCGACGGCCTACAACAAGCATGACATCGAAGATGGGCTCACGGCTGGCATGTTCAGCGAGCAGCAGATCTTTGATGAGGTGGCGCTATGGCGGCGCTCTGTGGCTGCCGTCGAGCATCGTCACCCCGGATTCTTGGGCAGCTCTAAGGATCCCAAGTTGCGCGTCCAGCGCATCGCCAACGAGCTGATTGGCTCCGCGATCGGTGATTTGCTGGAGGCCAGCGCCAAGAGCTTGGCCGAAGCCGCCCCCGGCTCTGGCGCGGATGTGCAAGCCCACCGCTCCATGCTCATCCGCCACAGCGACGACTTTGCGCGGGACATGGCCGAGCTCTCACGTTTCCTACACAAGCGCTTCTACCGCCACGAGCACCTGCAGCGCTTCCTGGTGTTCGCCAGACATGTGCTGGAAGGGCTCTTTGAGGCTTACTTGGAGAAGCCCACCGAGCTCCCGGTTTGGTATAGGGATTGGGCGGAGAGCCAGGGTCTGCACAGGGCTATTTGCGACTTCCTGGCGGGCATGACCGACCGCTATGCACTGCGCGAGTACGAACGGCTGGTGGGCGAGCTTCCGGGGGGATTCCGACCTCGGGTACGCTGGAATCATCAGGGCTAAAGCTGGTCGCACCGGATCGAAAGGCTCAAAAAAAGACACTTGTGAGCACCTCTCGTTACGAAAGCTCAAAGATAGCCGGTTGCATTAGGAGAGAAATCACCGCCCTACCTCCCTATAAGGGCGTTTTTGGCGTGGCATCAAACCTCTCCTTTTTTTCATCAAAAGAAAACGATCGCAGGCTCAAGRGATCTTGGGAACGGGACGATTCCATACCCAACGTAGCCAAAGTAGGCCGCGTGAATTCCCCCCCCCACAACCCATTCTCCGAGACACTTGGCAGGGTCGCCTTCGGGCGCCATTCCCTCCTTTCCTTGCCATGGAAAAACCCTCCCCGAAAGCGGGTCGAATCAACGGTTCTGTCCAGAGTCAAAACGATTCAACCCCCCGCGTATCGTCCTCCGATTCCACCCCCACCGATGTGGCGACCCATTATTGGTTCGCCGCACTGGAGGCGGCGGAAATCCGCTTCGCTCTCCTTAGAGGTCAAGACCTCGAAAGCCGAGAGCGTGCCGGATCCGACTTGGATCTCATTGTACATCCCGATGATTTGATCGGTTTGACAGACTGCCTCGAAGCAGCCTGTGAGCACAGTGGTACCCACATCGTCCAGGAGTTTCGCACTCCCCACACCCTACAAATTCAGCTCCACGGCCGGACAAAAGAGGGCAAGCACACCTTGCTCACCCTCGACATCCACACCGCCGAGACCTGCTTTGGTGTGGCCTATCTGAGCGCTGAGCGGTTGCTTGCCGTGACGGCCATTGCGCCGGCCGAGCGCTTCCAAATCGACGGAAACGGGACCGCTCCTATGGTCCCGACCGTTCGGCCTGGCTGGGCCGGCTTGGTCCGCTTCCTTGGTGGGTTCCTATCCGGCGGGAAAGTCCATCCGGAACGATTGGCATTCCTTAAGGAGGCCGGACCCCGTGAGTGCGCCGCCATCCGCCTGGAATTGGGGATTTGGTTCGGCGCAACCCTCGCCAAGCGCATCGAGGACGCACTGCTGTGCGAGGACGAAGTGTCCCTTCGAAGCATGGCCAAGCGCGCCCGCCGCGCCTTGCTGCGCCGTAAGTACCGCTACTCCCCCTTGAGGAGTCTGCGCGAAACCGTCAGCACCACATACGCACTCCGGGTTCGTCCCCTATTCCAACCGCGCGGCTTGTGCGCAGCATTCATCGGAACCGACGGCAGCGGCAAAACGACGCTGATCGAAGAGGTGCAGAAGTTCCTTGAGCCCCACTATCGCGACGGCAAGAACAAGGTCCACAAGCTACGTCCGGGACTGCTACCCCAAATCAACCGCCTCGTGCATTGGCGCAAGTCTAGCTACACCGCGGAGGACTGCCGGGACCCCCACCGGGCAAAGCCCTCCGGCGCATTCGGTTCCGCCCTGCGCGCGAGCTGGTATGCCGCGGATTGCGTTCTGGGTTGGCCCCTGCGCGTCCTGCCCCTGCGACGTCGCAACACTCTCCAAATCTTTGACCGCTACTACCACGACTTCCTTGTCGATCCGGAGCGTGCACGCATTTCGCGCAAGAGTCGGGTGACCCGGTTCGCCGCCAAGTTCATTCCGCGGCCCGAGAAGATCCTTGTGTGCGTCGCCGATCCCGAGTGGATCGTGGAGCGCAAGCAGGAACTTCCCCCCCATGAAATCCATCGGCAAGCCAATGCTTACTTTGACTTGGCAGAACAGGACGCCAGCCTGGACATGATCCGCACGGATTGCGATCTCAGCGAAAGCCTCGATCAAGCGCTCACCGCCTTGTTTCGTCCGCGGGTGACCCGTTGAGCACGCAGAGCCTGCCGCCGGTCCTGCCGGGGCATCCCAATCTCTGGTACCCCTTGGTGCGGCCTTCCAAGGGAGTCCAACGCATCGTGGTGGGCTCTCCTAAGGCCGTAGACCTTGCCCAGCAATGCGCAAGTCACTACGAGCACCTGCCCAAGGGCTGGACACTGGCCGTCCATCACCACGGTTCGCAGAACATCGCGCCGGCCGGCAGCTGGCACGAATCGTTCCTCGTTTTGCCCTCGAGCGGGGGCGCGCGCGCTTTGCTCTCGAACCAATCGACCGCGGCATTCCGCCTGGGTATTCCGCTCTTGCCTGGCGGCCGCCTCCGAACTCGCTTGATGCGCGCCAGCCTCACCCTACCCGGTGCTGCGCAGATGCTGTCCTTGCAGGGTCGAGAGAGGGTCACGATGATCACGAAGCCCGAGAACCCCGACGACCAAAGTGCCTTGCATGACATGCAAACGCCTTTGGCCGTTTGCGAAGGGGTGCCGGGGCCCTTGCGCAAGATCGTGATTGCCACCCGTGACTCCAATGGAGATCACTTCTTTAAGGTGGCTTGCACGCCCTACGCGGCGCAATCCATCCTGCACGAAACACACGCCTTGGCCGCGCTCAAAGGATCCGGCTTGGCTCCCAACCTACTCGCGCGGGACACAGCAAGCGCCCCTCGCTGGTTTGCCCAGGATGCCCTGCAAGGGGTTCGCCCAAAGGGTCCTTTAGGACCCACGGCTCTCTCTTGGTTGACCTCCTTGGCCGACCGCAAGTACAGCAGGCGCAGCGCGGAAGCCGTTTTACCGCAATTGTTTGATCCGCTCGCTGCGGGCTCAAAGCACGAAGCCTTCCGGGACTTGGAAACGGTTCTCCGCAGCCATCTATCCGGCACCATGCTGCCCTGCACGGCCAGCCATGGCGACTTCACGCCGTGGAACGCACGCGTGCACGACGGCCGCTTCATGGCTTTTGACTGGGAGTTCTATCGCGAAAGCGCGCCTGCCCTGTTCGACCTCTTCCACTACACGCTGCAAACCGGCGTATTGATGCAGAAGGTCCCCGCCCAGGACGCCCTGGAACGGGCTCTCCAGCAAGCGCGTGACTTGGGTTATCCCCTTTGCCGTATTTCAGGGGTTCAAGACGACGAGATCGAATTGCTTGCTGCCATTTACGTGATGAGCATTGCAGATCGAGACGCTGTATTGCACCGCATCGAACGCCCCGGATTCAAGCAGGTCGAGTGGTTGGAATCCGCCCGCATCCTTTGGGCCCGCCAATTGACCGACAGGCTCCGCGCGACCTCGCGCTTCCTTTCGAAAGTCTCCTAAATGGAAGCCGTCACCGCATTGTGCCTTGCCATGATGTGCTTCGCCCTTTCGGGTGCGCGCAGCTGGGTGTATGCGTTGTATTTCGCGAGCTATGTGCCTTTCATCTCGCTCAGTGCAGTCGAAGGTGGCCTGACCGAAGTTTCCGGGTTGGGCGGATCCAACGTGGGCTTCAAGCTCGCCATCCGCGCCGCTTGTAGCTTGGGATTTTTGATTATAATCGCACGTCAAAAGCATGCGCTTTCGCAGGTATTCCGCGCTTCGAGCCTCCCCATCCTGGTGCTCTTTGCATGGAGCCTAGCTTGGTTGAGCAGGTCCCAATCCCCCTGGATTTCCCTCTTCCGCCTGACCGAACTCTTCGCGTTTTTCTTCGCCGGAGTGGCGCTCTACCTACAAGAAGGCCGCAAGCATCGACTGCGTGATGTTCTGCGCTGGCATTGCCTTGCTCTATTCACATTGCCACTGCTCAGCCTTTGGTTCTCGTGGCTACGCCCTGAGCTGGTACAGCATGAAGGCAGCGGTGCCGTGGTTCGTTGGGGCCACAAATTATTGAATGCCAATAGCCTTGGATTCTCCTGCACGGTTGTCCTGCTCTGGGCGACCAACGAACTCAAGGCTTCCTTCGCCCGTCCGTCCGATGAAGGCTGGCGTGGGCGGTGGGTGCCCGTGCTCGCGGTCGCAATCTGCGGGCTCGTGTTCCTCATGGCGCGTTCCCGTTCCGCAGCCCTACTCTTGTTGGTTGGCCAAACGATCCTCTGGTGGCCCCAGTCCCCGGTGGGGTCAAGGCTTCGATTGCGACTGGCTGCAGGACTGCTCATGGGAGTAGGCATTTGCCTCTGGCAATGGTCCAACATCGAACCTTGGTTCCTGCGCGGCGAATCCGCCTCATCCCTGGCCACCGCCACGGGTCGAACGCACTTGTGGCAAGAGCTGATCACACGTCAGACCTCCGAACAACCGGTGGCGGGAGCGGGCTACCTCATGCTCTCCGATCAGGGCGGCTTTCTGCACGAAGGTCGCATGTGGACGAACGCCCACAACACCTACTTGTTTGCCCTGGTTTCGACCGGCTGGGTTGGGTTCCTAAGCGTGCTCTGCATCGTTTTGTGGCCCTTATTGGCCTGCGCTAGAGCCGTTCGTCGAGCCCCAATTCAAGACTTCGAACCGCAACGACTGCTGTTCGCCCTCATTGCGGTAGTCGCCCTGGCCTCTATCACGGGTTTTGGGGTCTTCGGCTTTCCGAATCCGGCGATGCTGCTTTTTTACTCCCTCTACGCCCTCGTTTTGGCCGAAAAACGGTCTGAGGGTGTCCATTCCACCAACGCGAACCCACGTCCGAGTTCCGTTGGATACGACGCCACACCCATTCAAGCCCGATGAAACGCCACGTACTAGCCACCGCATATGCATGCCAACCTGGAGTCGGATCCGAGTCCGGCATTGGATGGAATTGGGCTCGAGAGATCGCCAAGCACAATCGGCTCACGCTGATCACTCGCGAAAACAACGTGCTCGCTATCGAGCGCGCTGCGGAAAAGTTGAACTTGCCCATGAACGTTGTCGGGTTCGATCTGCCCAAGTGGAAGCGCAGTTTCAAGAAGGGAAGTCGCGGCGCCGTACCGTACTTCGCCATGTGGCAAAAAGCTTTGGAGCCTGTGGCCCGCGAGATTCATGCCCAGGACCCGGTTGATGTCACCCATCACCTCACCTTCGCCTCCAGTTGGATTGGGACAAGCCTAGCGAACTTGGAGATCCCGTTTGTTTGGGGCCCCGTCGGTCAACACCCGCGAGTTCCCGACGACGCGATCCTGGGTTCCGACCTGACTTTCCGCGCACGTGAAGTTTGCAAGACCCGGGTTCGTGGTGTCGGGTCACACTCCCCCWTGCTGCAATCCACCTTGGACCACTCGGACGTCATCCTCAGTCTGGGTCAAGAGTTCGAATCCAAAATCCCGGTCGAGTATCAGTACAAAACCGTTCACATGCTGGCCGCAGGTGTCAATGACTTCGATTTCAAGAGTTTGAACTTCGAGCGCGGACGTACCCTCGAGATCATTTTCGCCGGACGGCTGACCGATCTCAAGGGAGTTCGACTGGCAATGGAGGCCTTTGGGAAACTCCGCTATCGCCAACCGTTGACACGCTTGACGATCATCGGTGATGGCGAACGACGCCGTTGGCTTCAAAATAGAACCTTGGAACTCGGCTTGGGCGATGCGGTGCGCATCATCGGCCAAATTTCCCAGAAGAAGGTTCTCGAACACATGCGCGAAGCGGACATGTTCCTCTTCCCCTCCTTTGAGGGCGGCGGCATGGTCGTATTGGAAGCGATGGCAAGCGGCCTACCGGTGGTCTGTCTGGACCGCGGAGGACCGGGTGAAATGGTCGCCCATAACAACGGCGTTTCCATCCCCTACCGCAATTTCGATCAAGCTGCGGAGACATTGGCAATGGCTATGGAAGTCATGGTCAAAGATGAAAAACTCCGTCAGCATGTGGCAATGAATGGAGCCAAGTGGGTACACCATACGGCTACCTGGAAAAGCAAGGGCGAGAACCTTGAATGGATTTACGACCAAGCCTGCGAGCACTACTGGCGCGTCCAACGCACCCAGAACCCTGGCAACTGCTCGCCCCTTGCCACCCAAAAATCTGACGCCGCTTAGCCATGCCGCTTCTGCAAACCTTGTTCGTCAAGGTGCTGCGTCGTGCTGGCAAAGACTCTAGCTGCGCATCCCTTTTGACTCGAGCCGACGTGGCTCGCATCCTGTGGCGTGGCATCACGTACCGCCTGCGGGGCCTCTATTACGAGCTCTGGTTGGGCTCGTGCAAGGGTTCCTTGTTCGTGGGGCCCGGTGCTCGTCTGCAACATTGCGGGCACTTGCACCTGGGCCGTCAGGTCAAAATTGAAGATGGAGTCGAGCTGCATGCCTTGAGCTCGGACGGCGTTCATCTAGGGGATCGAGTCACCATCGGCCGTATGGCCAGCGTGCGGCCTTCGGGATACTACGGAACGGATTTGGGGCATGGTTTGCGCGTTGGCGAGGGAAGCTCGATCGGCGCCTTCGCATGGATCGGAGCCTCCGGACCCGTCCGCCTTGGCAAGCAGGTCATGCTCGGTCCGCGCGTGGTGATCTTGCCCGAGAATCATATCTACGAGGATCTGCAGCGGCCGATTCAGGAGCAGGGTGTGGAGCGCCTCGGTGTCACGATCGAGGACGATTGCTGGATTGGCGCGGACGCCAAAATCCTAGCTGGTGTGCACATCGCACGGGGTGCGATCGTTGCGGCTGGGGCCGTCGTCACCAAGGATGTCGCCGCAGGGCACATTGTCGGCGGCGTTCCTGCACGCACCTTGCGAGTGCGTGGACAAGCGCACACAACCGAACAGAAAGTGGCCTAACCATGGACATGCCGACAAAGCGCATTTTGTTTCTCCATCCGTCTTCTGACTTGTATGGAGCCGACCGCACGCTACTTGACCTGGTGAGCAGCTTGCCTGGCCAAGGCTTCGAAGTGTGTGTTGCACTCCCCTGTGAAGGACCCCTGAGCGAAGCCCTACGCCAACTCTCCATCCAGGTTCGTGTGGGTCCTCTTGGTGTAGTCGCTATGGGTGACCTGTCTCCGCTGGGCCTCGTACGTTTGGCTTTTGCCATTCCCGCGGGTGCTATGTTTGTCCGAAAACTAGCCAGAACTTTTCGCCCGGACATCATCCATACCAACACGATGATCGTGTTGGGCGGCGCACTCGGCGCAAGACTCGCACGCGCCAAGCACCTTTGGCACATCCACGAAATCCCCACTTCGCCCTCTTGGCTTGCGGGTTTCGGCGCCCGGCTCTTTCACTTCCTGGCAGACCAAGTGGTGTGGAATTCTGAGGCCACCGGCCATGCGTTCCTCAGACACCACCACGGGCTGATCCGCAAGGCGACGGTGATCCACAACGGCATTGATGCAAATCGCCTGCAACCGATGCCCAGCCGGACCACGGCTCGCGAGCTTCTTGGTTGGCCAGCAAATGCCCCGATCGCTTTGGTCATCGGCCGCATCAATTCATGGAAAGGGCAATCTCTTGCCGTCGACAGCCTGGCCCTTCTCAGCGAATCGCACCCAAACCTGCATTTGGCGTTCGTTGGCAGTCATCCCGAGGGCCAGGAGCGTTACGAGAAAGAACTGCGCGCACATGCGGTTCGTTCTGGCGTCGAAGATCGAATCCTCTGGCACAAGTTCTCTCCGCAAGTGGCGCAGTTCTACGCTGCAGCTGATTTTTTGGTGCTGCCTTCCACTCGACCCGAGCCCTTTGGATTGGTCGTACTTGAAGCCTTTGCCGCAGGGCTCCCCGTGATTGCGTCCGCCCATGGTGGCCCCATGGAAATCGTGCGGCCCGGGAAGGATGGCTTGCTGTTTGAACCCGGATCAGCGCAGGCCTTGGCCGCATCGATGGCGGAGCTGCTCGAATGCGCGGAGGTGCGCAAAGTCATGGGGCAACAGGCCCGGGACCGCCAACGAACGCACTTCTCGTTGAGAGCCTACCAGGAGCGCTTCAAACAACTCTATCGACAGTCCAAGAACACGCCACAGGCACTCACGGATGCAGAATCCAACGCACCTTGGCCGGATGTCATCCATGTGGTATTGGGTAAGGCCAATCCGGCGCGCATGAACGGCGTAAATCGGGTAGTGCATGGGCTTGCAAGCCATCAACGTTCGGGGGTCGATTCCTACGCAGAGGTTTGGGGCCTGTGCTCGGACCCGGATGCGCCGACCCCGCTGCGGCCCTATCGACTGAGAACTTTCCCCCGCTACAAGTGGCGCCACCGCATCGCACCGGGCCTCGCTGCAAGAATCCTGCGGATCGCAGAGTGCCCTGAACGCGGTGCGCCTGTGTTTCACCTCCACGGCGCCTTCCTCCCCGAAATGGCGCACATCGCCAAGGAACTTCGCCGGCTTGGTTTGGCTTACGTGTTCACATCCCATGGGGCCTATGTCGATCGCGCCATGGGCAAGCGGCGCCTTTTGAAGGAGCTTTACGCGCGTGCTGTTGAGTCAAAACTGGTGCGCGGTGCACGAGCCCTCCAGGCACTTTCAGCGGAAGAGGTCGACGCACTCAAGGAGCGCTTCCCAAGGGCCGAGGTGACCTGCATCGCTCCCGGACAGGACTTGGAAACCGGAGCAAAGCCCTCAGTGCGTTGCGCCGGACAACCACTGCGGATCGGCAGTATGGGACGGATCGATACTTACACCAAAGGGCTAGACTCGCTTCTCGATGGCTTGGCGTTGTTCCTCCGGCAAGGAGGTCATGCGCATCTGGACCTGGCTGGCGATGGACAGGACTTGTGCGCGCTGAAACAACGTGCGATCCGGCTTGGCCTCGAGGACCACATCACCTGGTGCGGGGAAATACATGGGCAGGAAAAGCATCGCTTCCTGCAAGGGCTGGATGTCTACGTGCAGCTCTCCAGGCATGAGGGTTTGCCCGGTGCCCCTCTTGAAGCCGCAGCCCACGGCTGCCCCCTAATCGTGACGGAAGCCACGCATCTGGGGTCTCTAATCGAGAAACACGGGGCTGGTTGGGTGGTCTTGGACGGAAATCGGGACACCGTCGCCGGGGCACTCAAATCGGCTGCCGCGCAATCCGATGAACAATGGATGCACTGCGGGCAAGGTGCGCTGCGCATGGTCGACCAGGAATTCTCTTGGAGTCAGATTGCGCTCGCCATGCACCAGGACCTCTACCGATTGCCCACCAGAAGCCCCGAGCCGCAATCCGCAGTTTGACCCGCAGAATGGGTCCCAACCAACCGACCCCATGCCTTCAAGCCGCCAAAGAGATCCCAACGCTGGTAGGGCACAGCCCTTCCAGCTGCTGATGGGTGGCAAGGCCGGTAGGCATGTGCAATTGGCTAAACCGATCGTAGTCCTCTTGGCCCTGGGCACCATCTTCCGACTTTGGACCGCTTTGGGCGGCAGCCAAGGCATCGTTGCGGAGGACACCTACGCCGTGCTTCGGCAAGGTCGAAACCTGCTCCTGCATGGGCAATACGCCTTCAACGTTGGGTTGGAAAGTGCATCCGCCCCGATGACTCTTTTCGGTCTGCTACTAGCACCCGTACAAGCCGTGCTCGGCACGGGGACAACTTGGTTCCTGCTCATTTTCAACGCCTTGCTTTGGACCTGCACGATCCTGACCCTGCTCAGGCCCATGCGCCCTTCGATCCGGCCCGGCGTTGCCTTGTTGCTTTGCTTGGCTCCGGCATTCGTCGCAGGAGCCTTGCATGGAACCGACGCAGAATGGCTCGGTTTCCTCCTGGCGCTATCTTATGCAAGCGTATCGGTGGGTCGTACCGCGCAAGCCATCGCATGGTTCTCCCTCGCGATCATCTCCTCTCCGGCAACCTGTTTGTTTGCACCGGTTCTGCTTTCGGTTCACGGTGGGCGACTAGGCCTCCGCTTTGGACTACGGAGATTGTTTAGTGTGCGCAATGCTCTTGCGGCTGTAGCCCCCATCGGGATCTGGGCTTGGATCGCAAGCCACTACTCGAGCCATGGCGTCATGGAACCCTGGTTCCACTGGGTGCAWAACATCTCCTCGCCTTGGACTTCCCTTGGGGATCTATGGCTAGGGCTCCCGCGCTATACGCTCCTGGCCGGAACCCAAAACTTCCCCATGGCTGCACAACACGCCATTTCGGTGCTCATGTTTGTACTGCTGGCCTTCACCGTGCTTGAAAATTTCAAGCAAGGGACAGGCTCTTCAAGGGGATGGCTCTGCTTCTACCTGCTCATGGTGGCCTTCGGCACCGGGGTCTCCGGATCCGCGTTGGCCCCTGCCGCGTCTGTTCTACCGGCCATGGCTTTCACCATGGCCCTCATCCCTGTCATCTTACCCCTGGTGCCCCGCTTCCATGGAACTCGCTTGCTTAGGGGCAGTGCGTTGATCCTCGTCACATTGGCCATGCCCATCGGTTTTTCTGCGATCAGTGGACGGCGAAATCTATCCAGGGACTTGCATGCCTGCGCAAACACCGTGGCCACCGCCCATGACGATGGTGCCAACGACTCGGTCCTGATTTCCAGCTCCGGTCTGTTTGGATTCTTGCACCCAGGGCCCGTGATGCTCGAGCAGGATCATGAGGTTCCGGGAAGGAGTTTCTCTTCGACTGCCCTTGACCAAGAAACTGATTGGATCCTCCTGCCCGCGGACGTACTCGACAACAACCAGGTAGCCGGTAGCGGCACGATCTGGGCCAACGACAGGGAAGTCGCCCTCTGGAATTCCGCCTACGCGCCGTTCGAATCCCACGGGGCTTGGGTCTTGTTCCGTAAGCTGGACCGCTAAACTTCCGGAGTGCCTTGGGCCTGAAAGGCTCCTGACGGGCTCCTGACGTGCCAAAAACGTCCTCCTCCAGCAGGAATTGGAACTCCCTCTTAGGGTATAGCGGATGTCGCATCACTGCGATCGACCCTGCTCTGCGCGCTTTGCTTGCCCAAGAAAGCGTGCCTTCTCTCTTCAAGGAGTTCCCTTTGACAATCTGCCACTTCTCCCTGGCCGCCAGCCTGCTCACTGTCGGCCTAGCCTTTGGTGCCCCCCAACAACTCGATGCTGGCCGCGGTTCGCCGACCATGTTCGATGTTCATGAGACCGACGATGGCCTCATCGTGGCCTACGACTCCACGGGCACTTATGTGTTCGACACTTGGGA
The DNA here is from genome assembly GCA_016764635.1 of Planctomycetota bacterium. GTDB lineage: Bacteria > Planctomycetota > UBA1135 > UBA1135 > NORP259. The sequence continues at coordinate 5,312 of JAESRM010000228.1, read as the reverse complement.
CGAATATCTCGCTTCCAAGTTCTTCCGGAACAACGGTGCCCGCTGTGGCATCGATCGCCTCGATCACCCGGTTTCGGCACACTTCGCTGGAACCGCGAACGATTGCACGAACACTTCCACGACTCCCGCAGCTGAATATGACCCCCAAGGTGGGGTGACATACGACATCCCCGTCGTGGTCCATGTTCTGTACCACCGCAATGGCAACGGCAACATCGCCGATGCTCGCGTCCACGAGCAAATCCAAATCCTCAACCAGGACTTCGGCGCGCTCAGCAACGGCAACATCCAGTTCCACCTGGCCACCGAAGATCCGAATGGCAATGCGACCAACGGCATCACGCGCCATCGCAGCAACAGTTGGTACAACGACTCGGGCAGCTACGCCTCCTCGATAGGTTGGGACACCAACCGTTACCTGAACATCTACACCAATACCGCCGGTGGCAACCTTGGCTATGCCTACCTCCCGAACGGAGGAGGCGTCGTCGGATCCAGTTTCGACGGTGTGCGAATTCTTTGGCGCGCCTTTGGCTACACCAACTATTCCCCGTATGGCCTGGGCCGCACCACGACCCACGAAGTGGGGCACTACCTTGGTCTGCTACACACGTTCACCGGTGGCTGCCACGGCGGCGATTGCTACACTGCTGGCGACCTGATCTGCGATACGAACACGGAGTCCTCTCCCAACTATTCGCTTTGCTCCAGGGTGACTTGCGGCAGCCCGGATCCGGTTCAGAACTTCATGGACTACTCGGAAGATGCCTGCATGGACAACTTCTCACCGGAGCAAATGAACCGCTCCCGGTGCACACTGTCCAACTGGCGTTCCAATTTGTGGTCCTGGGAAGGCAGCACGAGCAACCCGCCTAGTGCTCCCGCTTCCCCGAGCCCGTCTGATTCGGCCTCCAACGTGGCCACCAACGCAACCTTGTCTTGGGGCTCCGCCAATGGTGCAACGTCCTACAACGTGTTCTTCGGAACAAGCGCATCGCCGGCCTCGGCAGGCAACGTGGGCGGCACCAACTTCTCGCCGGGTACCCTGTCCGAGAACACGACCTACTACTGGCGCATTGAGTCGGTGAACGCCGACGGCACAACCAGTGGTCCGACCTGGGACTTCTCCACCGTCAGTGGAGGGACCGGCGGCACCGATCTATTCRCGGACGGCTTCGAAAGTGGMAACTTTGGTGCAGGAAACTGGTCCACCGACAACAACAACGCACGTGTCAAGAGCGGCATCGGAAGCGCGGGTGGATTCGGTGCGGAACTCAAAAAATCCACCGGGATACAAACCACGGTGGCCCTCAATGGAGCGAGCAATATCCAAGTCGGCTTCGACCGGTTTGTGAGCGGATTCGACTCCGGTGAAAGTTTGACGGTGGCCGTATATGAGGGTGGAACCCTGCGAGGCTCCGCGAATTACGGCAATGGCTCCTACGCAGCTGGGGTGCTATCCGTCTCCGGACTCAGCGGCGGAAACATCACCCTTCGATTCTCCACCAACGCCAACCGTAAGAACGAAAAAGCCTACGTGGACAACGTGGTTGTCAGCCCGAACTAAGGCTTCACCTACTTGGGCTTGGGCCCATTGACGCAGGCCCCCTCCAGAGCACTGGAGGGGGCCTGCTTTGCTTCCCATGTCGCCCGGGCGTCACCTTCAAGCAGTCATCAAACGCCAACCCTTGCGAAGTGCACCAAGGTCCCGTGTCGCAGGTAGGCCATGCCCACATCCCCCGGACAGGCCTGGGCCGCGGCCTCGCTCAGGCTTGGATACTCCGCCCGCTTCCCCCCCGGAAACTCCAGGGTAGTGAAGTACCTCGTACGTGCGGAACTGTCCTTGCCGCCTCCCGACACCTTGACCCTCTCATCGACCACCAACGCCGCCCCACCGACCACAGGAGCCTTGCGGAACCGGCCATAGCGCACCGCCCCCATGAGCATGGCGATGGCTCCGAACGATACGATGGCCAAGGGGAAAAGGGCCATGCCTTCGGCCCCTGCCATTGCAAAACCGCTCGTCACCGAGCCTCCGATCGTAAGCCACGCCCCCATGAACAGGACACCAAAGACGATAGCGAAGGGGCTCGCTTTGCCCGCATCTTCAGGAGTGAAAGCCTCCAGCCGGGTCCACTCTGGGTGAGCTCGCAGCGCATGGAAGCGCTCATCCAAATTTAGGCTTGCCCCCCCTGCACCACTTTGCGTCGAGGCCTTCACGGGAAGTTCCACCCCGCAGTATTCGCAAAACCGGGCGTCATGGCGGCTGGCAAGGGCCCCACATTTTTCACACTTGGACAATCTCTCTTGGCTGGTGAGCGGCATGGGACCCACTCTACTCGGACAGGGCCCGGACTCCAAAAGTCCGCTGGGAACCCTTGTGATCGTGACCATGACCCCGGTCACTCTCCCGCATTCACCTAACCGGAGTTTGGAACTTCGTCATTCCCCGCACGATATCTCGACGCGTGATCTGACCGACTAGTTTTCCGTTGTTGACCACAGGCAAGCGGCGGTAAGTGCAGTCTAGGAAGATCTGCGCCACAGCAAGAATGCCCAAGCCACTCTCCACTGTACGAACCGATGAGTGCATGAAGTGCCCCACCGTTTCATCGGGAACGCGGTAGAACCCATCATAGATAATGGTCTTCAAACAGTCCTTCTCCGACAAGATTCCAACCAGTTGGCGGCTTTCATCCACGACAAGGATACCTGTAAGTTTCTTACTTATCAGGATGTCAACGGCTTCACCCATCCGGGTTGTGGCCTTTACGGTTGCGAAAACTTTATCCATAAAGTCTTCGACGATCGGCATTTGTTGCATAAGAAACTCCTACTTCAGATTGTTCGCGGACCGGGCAGGGGGTCCAAAAATGAGCGAAGCATATTGTACTGGACTTCTCAAAATCCTGCTGGGGAGTCTCATTTCAGCAATAGGTATTCGTTGGTGCACTGTACCGGAAGCTGAAATGAGACGGTTTATTCGCCACTGGCGGTAGCTGGATACGGCGCACCTTCGCCGGGGTTGCTAGTGTGGGACCTTGATCCCAATCCGGACTACGGATTCGGAATACACAACGCTGGAGTAGAAGGTTTCCCGCACCACTTCGTTCTCTGCTCCCCTGCCTCATCAACGTCATGTTCGCTTTAGCCTATGCCTTATTGGCATCCTCCATTTGCTCCCTCCAAAGCCCAGCCGCAGCTAAGGACCTACCTCTCAGACTCCGGGAAGCCGTCGAGTTGCCCAGCGCAAAAGAACGGGCCAATGCAGCGATCCGTTTGTCCAAGATACGCGACGTGCCTATCGAACGATGGTTGAAGTGGATGCAGGAGTTCGGTGAGTTCGCCCAAGTGGATTCGGGCCAGCACACATTCCGTTCACAACTATGGGTGGCTGACCGTCAGATCTCCAGGAGCCTCGAAGTGTACGTGCCTTCGGACTACGAAACGACCCGACCCAGCCCGCTCCTGGTCCTACTGCACGGGTCCGGGAGCAACGGAAAGCAGATGCTTCCCAATTGGAAACGCCTCGCAGAACAGCAAGGCTACCTCCTGCTCGCTCCCACCGCGCTCAACTCGTCAAAAGGATACTCGTTCAGCCAACTCGAGCGTGACACCACCATGCAAGCACTGCGCTGGATGCGCCTGCATTTCAATGTGGACGAGGACCGCATCCACCTGCATGGTGTCAGCCGAGGTGGCCATCTCACCTGGGACCTCGGCCTGCGCAATCGGGATCACTTCGCTTCGCTCATCCCCGCGATCGGAGGTCCGACCTGGGTCATCGAAGAGGGGCGAAACAACATGCGCTTCATGGAAAACCTTTGGGACATGCCGATTCGCGACCTGCAAGGCTCGCAGGACGACGACCGCTTACTACGCAACCTTCGAAAGAGTTTCGAACGACTTGAAGCTGCTGGAAACTCGAACGCGCACCTCAAGGAGTTCGAAGACCTGGGACACAGTTTTCGGGCAGACACCGTCGACTGGGCAGGCTTCATCGACAACAGTGTACGGCCCGCGCTACCCAATAAACTCTTGGTGAAAGCGGCGCACGGGGACAATGAGCGAAACAGCTGGTTGCGAATTGATCGGGTCACAAAAGAAGTCCGCGAGATCGTGCCGCTCAAGGTCAAGGCCTCTAAGTGGCGTGCGCTCGATGAGGCTGGCAAAGCCCTCCACGTACAAGACCTAGCCGACGCCAGTACGTGCCAAGTGATTGCGGAACGTACGGCGGATGGCAACTTCAATTTATCCATGCGTCAGGTCAAGCAAGCGACACTGATGCTGCCCATGGAGTGGGTCAAGGGCCGCAAAACCATCTCGGTCACCGTTGAGAAACGCACTCAGAATCTCCGCATCAAGCCCTCCGCAAAAATCCTACTGCTCGACTTCGTGGAGCGCTTCGATCGCAATTTCTTGCCGATTTGCGAAGTCAAAGTGAAGCCCTGACAGCCTGCAAGTGCAAGAAACAGCCTGCCCGAATCAATCGGACAGGCTTCACTACTCATGCTCTACATACGGGACCTACTAAGTTCCAGCCCTATAGGAATGCGATCTCAATCGCATTCGTGAAATCACTATCGCTGTTGTCCAGCACCGGGGGCAAGGGCATTCGATACCACGACTGGAAGCACCAGGTCTCACCTGCGGTCACAGCGCGCCAAGGATTCATGGGGAACTGATTCAAATCCAACTGAAGGTTGTAGAAACCACCAGCGCCGGAATTCATGATTTGGCCGGGTCCGTTGAAACGTCCAATTCGGCCACCCACACAAAGATCGCCTTGGGACTGCGCGGGGTTGGGAACGAAAGCGCGCACCTCACCGACGATGAAAAAACCTACCGAGTTCGCCGGAATCCCGGTGACGACTAGGTTTACATTGTTGGAAGCAACCGACACGGAACCGTACGCACGTAGCTCCCCAGTGTTGCGAGCACCAGCCGGAGCACCGCAGTACAGGACTCCGATTTCAGGTGCGCCGTCACCCAAATTGAATGTGCTCGCTGCTGAAGAGCAAGCCGCATTGCGACTACTGTGGCGGGACTGGGCACTGACCAAAGTCAGGCAGAATGTAGCGGCTAAGGCAAAAGTAAGAAGGGAAGGTTTCATTGTGTTCTGAGGCCAGAAGGAAGTTCGGGGGTGCGGGTCATCCCTCACACAGACCCTAAGGCGTCAACCCACGCCCCATCCCCTCACATTTCCTTCAGAAACTCTGCGCAACGTAAACGGTGCCCTAACCGAGACCGGATCCCGAGGGTTGCAAACCCTTGCTCCCGGCTCCCAAACCTAAGGCCAACAGCAAGGACAT